>JAUILH010000004.1 GCA_030433115.1 Bacteroidia bacterium
GTATGTTTCTGCGGATTCTGAGTGCTTAAGGAAAGATCATTGCTGGCGTTTTCAAATTCCAAATCAACGCGCGAATAGTCATAGGTCATTTGCATGAACAAACTGTCATAAAGTCTTGAACCTGGCTGCAAGCCTTTTAAGATATCGTCATGTACTTCCATGAATTTGAATACAACACGGTCTTTTTCGAAGAAAACGAAGGCATTGCTTTCCTGATAGGTAAACAACACTTCTGGTCTTAGTTGATCATTTTCATCCTGCACCTGTCCGGCATTTTCGACAAATTGTGCAATCGAGAACAAACCTGGAAAAACCAATGCAATGAGTAGAGAAATTCTTTTCATAAGTGAGTTAATGATTTGAATGATAAGCGATTACTGATGTCTTGAGAGATAATCACTGAACATTTTTTTCAAAATTAGAGCAGAATGCTCTTTTATTAAAGCCAAATCTTTTGTAAATTAATGTTTCTAGAAATATATAGATTTATTTATATACTTGATTTAAAACATTTTATTTAAAAATAAGTTATGTTTCTATGATAGAAGACTTGATTGCCTCATTATCGAAAAGCGAAAAGCGATATTTCAAACTAAGTTTGAAACATGGAAATGTGCAGCATCAATTATTGGAGTTGTACGATTATTTCGAAAGTCAAGGTGTTTCAAAACGTAGATCAGAAAAGGATAAAGCTCGATTGAGTTCGTCGTTAAGAAAGAATATGTCTGCTTATAAAAACCAGCTTCAACAAAAAATTCTGGATGCCCTGGTGGATTATAATAAAAGAGAGAAACCAAGATTTGAAGTTAATAGCTTACATACTGAGATTGACATTCTTTTCGACAAGAAAATGATGACCTTATGTCTCAGAAAAATTAGACGTTTGCAAAAGCTGGTTGACCTATATGAGCTTCATGAAGAACGACCAAAGCTCAATATATGGCAGCGTAAATATCAGCTTCAATCTGGATATTATAGCACAACTGCACTGAAGGAAGAACAAAAAGTACATCAATCAACAATTGCATTGATCGATCAAAGCGCAGAATATTGGTTTTTACCCCATCAGTTTGTCGTTCTGAGAAATACTTATAAAAATGAACGTTCTGAAGAATTGAAAGAAGCGTTAGAAAAATTCTGTTCAAAGTATGAAAAACTCAGTGTGCCGGATGGCTTGAGTTTCATGGATAGGATTAATTTTTTAAATGCGCAGTCGCTCATAGCAGAATACAGATTCGATAATGAAAAGGCCTGGAGAAGAAGGGCTGTTATCGGTAAGTTGTTTCTGGATAATCCTGAGCATATTAAAAATGATCCTTCAAGGTTTTTAGATATGTTTTATAATTATACGATTTCATGTCTCAAAACGGAAAAGTATGATGAGGGATTAGCTGCTTGTTTGCAAATAGAAGAAAGCGCAGAGCGATATGGATTTAAATTAACTCAGCAACTCAAATTTAGGGTCTATGAATATGCTAATTCCATGCGTATCGTTCTGTTGATTAAATCCAAGCATTTGGATGCATTTGATATTGTGGAACGTATTGAGAGTGGATTTGAAGAACATGGAAAGACTATGCGATTTGCCAGTAGGATGGTACTCATGTATTTCATTTCTTATTACCATTTTATTAATGGTGAATACAAAAAGGCGCTCGATTGGATAAATAGGGTGTTTCTTGTAAAAGTAGCCGATGAACCGGAGGTATTGACCGCTGCCAATCTATTCTTTTTAGTAATTCATATAGAACTGGGAAATGCTGCTTTTCTTGATCGGCACCTAAGAAACAGCTTGTATTTTATTAAAAAGAAGAGTCGCAAATTGGCAATTGAAGATCTCGTGATTGATGTTACCAGAAGCTTCATCGACTCGGAGCTCAAAACTGCAACAATAGATGGTTTTCTTCAAAGGTTATCCAAAACGGATTTGACTCCTTTAGATCATTCGGTTTTGTATTCTTTCGACCTGGAAACCTGGTTGATCGCAAGAAAATTGAAGCAGCCTATGAAGCAGCTTCTGGAAAAATAATGTTTTGTGGCCATAAAAAAGCCCCTCCAGATTCGTTAGAGGGGCTGTTAATTCTCTAAAGTTGGATTCGCTTAAACCAATCCCTGGTCTATCATAGCATCTGCAACCTTCACAAATCCGGCAATGTTTGCGCCTTTAACATAGTCCACGTAGTCGCCCTCTTTTCCAAACTCCACGCAAGCCTCATGAATAGAGACCATAATGCCATGTAGTTTTTCATCAACTTCTTCTCTCGTCCAGCTCAGTCTCAAAGAGTTTTGAGACATTTCTAGTCCAGAGGTAGCTACACCCCCAGCGTTAGAGGCTTTTCCAGGTGAGAATAAAATCTTGGCCTCATCAAATTTGGCAATGGCTTCTGGTGTGGAAGGCATGTTGGCGCCTTCTGCCACACAAATGCATCCATTGCTCAATAAAGTAGCTGCCTCATCTCCGTTTAATTCATTTTGAGTGGCGCAAGGCAATGCAATGTCTGCAGCAATTGACCATGGTTTCCCACCAGCATGGAAAGTAGAGCCGGGGAATTGATCAGCGTATTCACTGATTCTTCCTCTTCTGTTATTTTTCAAGTCCATAACCCAAGCTAATTTATCGGCATCAATACCAGCTGGGTCATGAATAAATCCTTTAGAATCAGACAGAGTTACTACTTTTCCGCCCAATTCAGTCGCTTTTTCACATGCATACTGAGCAACGTTTCCTGGCCCGGAAATAACCACAGTTTTTCCAGAGAAACTGTCCCCTTTGGTTTTAAGCATTTCTTTAGCAAAGTAGACAGTCCCATATCCGGTTGCCTCTGGTCTGATCAATGAACCACCCCAGTTGCGCCCTTTTCCAGTGAGCACCCCGGTAAATTCATTTCTCAGTCTCTTGTACTGACCAAACATGTAACCAATTTCTCTACCGCCAACTCCAATGTCACCAGCAGGCACATCAGTATCTGGTCCAATGTGTCTGGCTAATTCAGTCATGAAAGACTGACAAAAACGCATCACTTCATTGTCTGACTTCCCTTTTGGGTCGAAATCTGAGCCTCCTTTTCCACCACCCATTGGAAGTGTCGTCAAGGAGTTCTTAAAGATTTGTTCAAACCCCAGGAACTTAAGAATAGATAGATTTACCGAAGGGTGAAATCTCAATCCACCTTTGTAAGGACCAATAGCAGAGTTGAACTCAACTCTGAAGCCTCTGTTTACCTGAGGATTTCCTTCATCATCAATCCAAGGCACTCTAAAAATAATCGTCCTCTCGGGCTCAACTATTCTCTCCAAAACCTTGTGAGATTTGTATTTAGGATTGTCTTCCATGAAAGGAATGATCGCTTCAGCAACTTCCTGAACAGCCTGTAAAAATTCGGTTTCGTGACCGTTCTTGGCTTTCACACTGTCCATGAACGCGTCTATTTTTGCCTGATGTTGTGACATTATATTATGATTAATTTAAATAGCGTTTCGAGCAAATGTAAAAAAAATGACATTCGGTATTTGACTTGGCTACTTAAATTTGACGGATTGTATTAATCTTAAGATAAATTGGTGTGAATTTTCTTGTAGATTGTGTTACTTTGAGACAAACAGCGGTGTTATGAAAAAAACGATTTTGTTATTGGGCTCGGGAGAGTTAGGAAAGGAATTTGTGATTGCCTTGCAAAGACTTGGTCAGCATGTTGTGGCTTGCGATAGTTACGAAGGTGCGCCTGCCATGCAAGTTGCAGATGCACATGAAGTGTTCGATATGTTGGACGGAGATGCCCTTTCAAGAGCAGTAGAAAAACACAATCCTGATTTCATAGTGCCTGAGATAGAAGCCATACGCACCGAACGGCTCTATGAACTTGAAAAACAAGGTGTAAAAATCGTGCCTAGCGCTAAGGCTGTGAATTACACTATGAATAGGAAAGCTATTCGGGATTTGGCAGCTAAAGATTTGGGGATTAAAACAGCGCCTTATTCTTATGCGACATCAGCTCAAGAGTTGATTGATGCCGTGAATACCATTGGTGTGCCTTGTGTAGTGAAGCCCCTGATGTCGTCTAGTGGAAAAGGACAGAGCACAGTGAAACGTTTTGAGGATGCCAAGGCAGCCTGGGATTATGCAGTTGAAGGGTCTCGAGGGGATGTGACGGAAGTGATTGTGGAAGGTTTTATCAAGTTTGATTCGGAAATTACCTTGTTAACGGTTACTCAGGATGACGGTCCTACACTATTTTGTGCTCCAATAGGACATAGGCAAGAGCGTGGAGATTATCAAGAGAGCTGGCAACCTGCTGTCGTGTCGGAAACTGATTTGAAAACAGCTCAAGACATGGCCGATAAAGTAACTCAAGCATTGGGTGGGTCTGGAATTTGGGGAGTGGAATTTTTTCTGGCACCAGATGGGGTGTATTTCTCAGAACTGTCGCCGCGCCCCCATGATACTGGAATGGCTACTTTGGCTCAGACGCAGAATTTAAATGAGTTTGAACTGCACGCGCGCGCTATTTTAGGGATCCCCATACCGAAAATTGATCAACTAAGACCCGGAGCATCTGCCGTGGTTCTGGCAGACAGAAACTCAAAAGACTTTCATTTTGACGGGTTTCAGAATTTAGGTGAGGAAAAAACAGATGTCAAATTATTTGGGAAACCTACTACACGACCATACAGAAGAATGGGGGTTGGTTTAGCTTACGGGGAAACAGGAGATTCAATAGAAAGCATTGTGGCTAAAGCAAAGTCGGTTGCAGAGTCGGTCAAAATCATCTACAACGATTAAGTAATGTCGTAGTGCTTTCCAGGCTTAGATTTGATAAGTCCTGAAAGTTCCAGCATAAGTAATTTGGGTAGTAAGGCGGCTGTGGATGTGTCCATTGTCCTGGCAAGATCATCGATTAGGGTGCTCCCCTTCTCCCGAATGGTGAGGTAAATAGACTTACTGAAGGAGTCCAGTTGACCCAAATCTACCTCTGGTTTGGACTGTCTATGTTGGACTTGTTGCCAATTCATGAAATATGCCAAATCATCTGCACATTCAATGAGCCTGGCTCTATCAGTTTTTATGAGAAAATTGCAACCTGAATTAGCGGGTGTTTCAATTGGGCCGGGAAATGCAAATACCTCTCTATTGTAGTCGTTGCCAAGATATGCCGTGATCAATGATCCGCCTTTCAAACCACTCTCCATTACCACAATGGCGTCACTCATGCCTGCCACAATTCTATTCCTTTTTGGAAAGTTTTCTCTGTCCGGATTTGTTCCGGAAGGGAATTCGGTGATGAGGGCACCATTTTCTACAATTTGAGCGGCTTCTTTTCTATGGGCGGACGGATAAATACGATCCAGACCATGCGCCAAAACAGCCAGGGTCGGTATTTGATTGTGCAAACTTTCTCTGTGTGCGACAATGTCAATCCCATAAGCCAAACCACTGATGATAGCGGGATTATACGCCCCCAAATCTTTCACCAGTTTTTTACATTGATCCACTGCTTGCACAGAGCATTTCCTTGTTCCGATCACGGACACCTTGTAATCATGATTTAATTTGCTTGAGCCTTTAACATATAAGACAATCGGACCATCAATACATTGTCCAAGGTTGACGGGGAATCGATCGTCATAAAATAGGACAACGTCAATGTTGTGTTTTTCTGTGAACTCAAGCTCGTATTTTGAACGGTCTAGCGCTTCTGCTCGATTCTTGAATACCTTATTGGCAAAGACTTCTCCCACATGTTTAACATGCTTGAGATCAGATTTTGAAGCATTAAATATATTTTCCGAGCTTCCAAAATGTGCAATCAAAGATCTGGCTGTTTTGGCTCCAATGCCCTTAATCATGCTTAGAGCGACTGCATATTGCTTTTCGTCGATTTTGATAGTCTTCACGATTACTTAATAAATAAAAAAGGTTACCTTAATCCGTTGCAATTTTAAGCTCTCAGATATGAAACTATTTACGTTCTGCCTCTTTTTTTCTGTTTTTTCCAGTCTTGCTCAAAACGTGATAATTTCCGGAAACATCTACGATTACACCACACTTGAATCTCTGCCAACAGCCGGAATCATTCTTGAAAATGCAGGAGGAATTCGCTCAGACTTTGAAGGGCATTTTGAAGGTGAGTTTCCTGCAGGGACCTATAAAATGAAAGTGAAACTCCCGGGTTATGTGAGCAAAGATTCAACCATTAAGTTAAGCGGTAAGCTCGTAAAATTCAATGTCTATTTAAAGGATGATCAGCTGCAGGATTTAGTAGTGGCGGCAGGAAAGTTTGAGCAAAGTATAGAAGAAGTCAGTGTCTCTATGAACGTGATTAAACCTGCCCTCATCGAAAATAAGGCGACTATTGATTGTGAACAAATCATTGAACAGGTACCCGGTCTAACGGTTCAGGATGGCCAGGTGAGCATTCGCGGAGGTAGTGGATTTGCCTATGGTGCAGGGAGTAGAGTGCTGGTATTGGTGGATGAGTTGCCCTTTTTGTCTGCAGACGCCGGAGACGTTAAATGGAATGCTCTGCCTATTGAAAATATTGAGCAAATAGAAATCATCAAGGGGGCTTCATCGGTTCTTTATGGATCATCTGCGCTGAATGGTATTATTAATATTCGAACAAAATATCCGAGAGAAGAACCGGAAACCAGGGTAAACTTGCACCATGGCTACTACGCTGATCCCAAACGAAAAGAATTGAAATGGTGGAGCAGTAATCCATACTATTATGGTGGAAACTTCTACCATATGAGAAAATTGAGCAAAAATGCAGATTTGGTTTTGGGAGGTAATTTCCTTTCATCTATAGGTTACAGACAGGGGGAAGATGAGGACAGGATTCGATTTAACGCCAATACGCGCTTCCGTTCCCGAAGAGTGGAGAACCTCTCTTATGGACTCAATACAAACATTCAGCTGGCCAGGACCGGTGTATTCGTACTATGGGAAACAGATTCGAGTGGATATGTGCCTGCAGGGGGAGCGGATCCAAATGACCCCAATACCACTTTGACTTTTCAGGACGGTTGGCGTCTCAATTTTGATCCATACGTGAGCTACACAGATGCCAAGAATAATCAACACAACATTAGAACCAGATGGTATAGGACAGACAATCAGAACAATCAAGGAAGAGGGGCAACAGCCGATTTATATTATGGAGAGTATCAATTTCAAAAATACTACGACTCTCTGCAATTGAATTTAACAACCGGCGTCAGCTCTTATGCGAATGTTGTTAATTCCGATTTTTATGGCAATCACAAGGGGAAAAATTTTGGCGCATTTGTTCAACTTGATAAAAAATGGAAAAAATTTAACTTTAATGCCGGTATGCGGGTTGAGTATTTCAAAGTAGATACGGCCGAGACACGTTATCAAATTGGTGAAACAGAGCTGCCAATAGTACCTGTTTTTAGATCAGGTGTAACCTATAAGCTTTTCGAGCATTCTATTTTAAGAGCAAGCTGGGGACAAGGCTTTAGGTTCCCGAGTATTGCTGAGAAATTTGCGGCAACGAACATTGGAACTGTGTCCATTTTTCCAAATACCTCCTTGCAGCCAGAACAAGGTTGGAGTGCGGAGCTGGGCTTCAAGCAGGGCGTTAAAGTGGGAAAGTGGGCTGGTTACATTGATGTGGCTGCGTTTATAACTCAGTATTCTAATATGATAGAGTTTGTATTTGAAGAGTTTATTCCGGAGGGGGTGGTTCCTCAGTTATCAGATCCTGATGGGGAGAATTATTTATATGACTTGATTGGTTTTCAAGCTCAAAATTCTGAAGAAGCCCGAATCACTGGAATCGATATGTCAATTACTGGAAAGGGGCAACTAACAGACGACTTAAGCATGACCATTTTTGGTGGGTATACCTACATGAATCCAATTACGCTCAATACGGATAGCGCTTATTTAGCTACTTTTTCGGACAGTACCACTACTCTGAAATACAGATACAGACATTTGATTAAAGGCGACATCCAGTTCGATTATAAAAAATGGTCTTTTGGGGTGAGTTCTCGCTATAATAGCTTCATGGAGAACATTGATGAGACCTTCAATAATTTGGTAATTGACTTCAACGGCTTTCCGCTCTCATTGGGAGATCAGGTATTGCCAGGTTTGCCCGCTTACCGAGCAGCCAACAATCAGGGAGATTTGGTGTTTGATGCCAGAACCAGTTATTCAGTTAATGAACAATTTAAGTTTGCTTTTTTGGTCAACAATGTCGCGAACAGAGAATATACTGGTCGACCTGGAAATATCAGAGAACCAAGAACTTTCATCGGACAAATAACCCTCAATTTCTAATGTTGACCTGGCGCGGAAACATATGTGTGTTACTTGTTTTAGCGTCAATGAAACCTTGTCAGGCTCAACAAGCACTTCCAGATATACGGTATGTACAAACGCAACAATTGAAAGTTGGTACCAAAATGGCTATTCCCGAGATTTGGTTCGGAGTGTCTCGTTACAGCATGATGGTAAGAACCGAGTCCTCTGATCTCAAACAATTACCTCATAATGCCATTGATAGTTTAAAAGTGGTGTACCGTTTTCTTAAGTTTTATCCCCGTTTGAAAGTTGAAATTGGTGTCCATACTGATTGCAGGGGCTCCGATAAATACAGTGTCAGACTCTCGGGCAGACGCGCTCAAACTTTGGCGGATTCTCTAGTTAGTTGGGGTATCCGAAGAGAGCGGGTAAAGTTCAAAGGATATGAAAAAAGTGAGCCTATCATACCTTGTGATGACATAAGCAAAATGAGTGATGTGAAAGATCAGGAAGCCGCTCATCATGTGAACCGAAGAATTGAACTAAAGATCCTTGGAACGGATTACCTCACACCAAGCTACTTATACGAAGGTTATAATGGACACAGAGCTATCAACGAGGGGGATGATTTGACTTTCGGAGATCAGTTCAAAGTTGTGTTTCCATCTATTTATGATCGAAAAACAATTGAATGGGAAGGCTTGTTAAATAAAATGGAAACATGTGCTACCTGTGCCTATGAAATCGTCTGTCCTGAGTCGATTTCTGAAAAAGGAGATTGGAAATTGAGACAATTTAGACGCTTGGTTTATCTGGAGAAAATGAATACGGAAAAGTGCCGTGTTTCGGTCTCCCCAGACATTGAAGATAGTTTCTTGCTAGTTAAAGTGTCAAATGAACCTTATACCGAACCGTTTCTCATGTTTAAAGGCCAACGAGACAGCAGATCAATCTTTAAGGATGATACCTTGAAGACTGGTGATGAATTTATTCTTGCCATAGAATATGATTACGATAAAGCCGATATCAGACCAAGATCAAAGATCATACTGACCTGGCTTGGAGAGAAGCTGACCGCTTTGGATACGTTTAAAATTATAATTGAGTCTCACACGGACTGCAGGGGCAACGACTATTACAATAATCGCTTGTCGCATAGACGCGCTCAATCTGTAACAGAATACTTGTTGGATCAATTTGATTTCCCGGATAATTCAATTCTGCCAAAAGGGATGGGCGAAGAAGATCCTCTGTCTGAAACATCATGTGAAGAGATTAATCGTCTTCCCTCGGTTGAAGAGAGGGAGAAGATTCATCAAATGAATCGGCGAACTGTGGTGAAAGTGAAGTTGGCTGAGTAAAAACAACTTCAGAAACAACCTGCCAGCACATTTGTTCGTCAATGAGTTAGATGACCAGAATAAGCTCAGTCATATTATTGTCTGCCATAACTCTGTTCTCATTTGGACAGAATCAGGATTCCCATTGGATTTTTGGAGACATGGCTTGGTTGGATTTTTCCTCCGGGACTCCGGTTAATCAGGGCTTAGGTCCTTTTTTTATTAATGAAGGAGGCAGTTCTATCGCGAATCAAAATGGTGATTTGTTATTTACCACAGATGGCGAACATGTCTATGATAGAAATGGAAACTTAATGCCATCAAGCGGCAGTATTAAAGGCCATTCAAGTTCAACACAATGTGCTTTGATTGTCCCTATGCCAGGAGATCGTTACGATCAATTCTTCTACATTTTTACGGTTTCGGCAGAGGCAGGGAACTATACACCTATGCATACTGGTTTGGAATATGTGATGGTGGATATGAGCCTTAATATGGGGCTGGGAGATATCGTTGGACCAAGTACTCAGTTAGTTCCAAATACCGGTGAGAAATTACACGCCACATGGCATTCCAATAAAAGGGACGTCTGGGTGCTAACGCACAGTATGGATTCTGATGAATATCATGCATTTTTAATCACTTGTGATGGGATAACAACTCATGAAATCAGTGCCACCGGGTTGGTTCATTCCAACACGCCATTTGGTGAAGGCTGTATTGGTAGTTTGAAACTGTCACCAGACGGTTCTAAGGTAGCTTGTTCATACAATGAATTAGCCCCAAATGGATTTAATTTTATCAATCATCTTGAAGTGGGAGAGTTTAATACAAGTACCGGAGCAGTGACAATAATCGAAGATGTAGTCAAAGATTTTAATGCTGCAACACAAGGTTATGGTGTTGAATTTTCTCCCGATAACAGCAAAGTGTATTGGACAATATCTAATAACGGAGCTACGCTATTTCAATACGATTTATCTAATCCTCCATTATCGACTACCGAATATGTGGTGAGTAGTAATAATGCAACAGGTCTTCAGTTAGCCCCAAATGGAAAAATTTATGCAACAGGTTTTCTCGGTACTAGTGATGTTGCTGTAATTGGTATTCCAAATGTTGCCGGAGTGGGTTGCAGTTACTCGGGGCAGGGAGTTGTACTTACAGGTAAGTGTAGGTTTGGTTTGCCCAATCAATGGATGTTTCCATATCCTACCCCCGATTACAATTTGGACACTCTAAATTTGTCGTTTTGCCAGAATGGAGAACTTGAACTCAACGCGCCGCAAAGTATGCCAGAAAATCTTGTCTGGAGTAATGGTAAGTCAAACTCAAGCATATATGTTAATGATACCGGTCTGTATTGGGTAACACCACGATTTTGTAATGAAGATACAACCTTTTTTAAGGTGGAGCCTGATGAGTTTTGCGTTTGTGAACTCTTTATTCCTAATTCATTTACACCAGATGGAGATGGAATAAATGATGAGTTTAAGGTTAACAGTTGGTGTGACCTGAAAGATTACCAATTGCAAATTTTTGATCGATGGGGCCAATTGGTGTTCGAATCTAAGAACCAATCGGAATCCTGGAACGGACAAGTAAGAGGGAAATACGCTTCTAGTGATGTATATGTTTGGAGGGCTGTTTGGACGGATCCATATACAAACGGTCCCAAATCCAACCATATCGAAATAGGACACATTACGCTTCTAAGGTAAACTTGAATATCATATTGAAGGCGGAATTCAATACAAGTTATTGTGTTGCTATTGAGAAGTTTAGTTCGGTTTTTTATAAGCTGAACATTGTATTTATAACGGTTTATTGTTTTACTAATTTCTTTGGTTTGGAGACCTTCGCATCATAAAATGATGTGATTATGAAGAATACAGTAATTATAGGTTCGGGTTCCTGCATTCCCAATAATGAAGTGGATAATCTGGAATTCGTTGAAAACCCATTTTATTTTGAAGATGGCAGAAGAATTCAGGACGACAATCATGTGGTGATTGAAAAGTTCAAAGAAATTACAGGAATTCAATCGAGACGCTATGTTGAAGATGAACAGTCCAACTCCAAAATTGCCTATATAGCAGGGAGTAGAGCGATTAGAAACGCAGACATTGATCCGGAAACAATTGACATGATCATTGTGGCACACAATTTTGGAGATGTCATCAAAGGATCACATCAAACCGATATTATTCCAAGTTTGGCCTCAAGAGTAAAGCACCAATTGGGGATAGAAAACCCAAATTGTGTTCCTCACGACATAGTTTTTGGATGTCCGGGATGGGTCCAGGCTGTCATTCATGCTCATTTATTCATGAAGGCAGAAGCCGCAAAAAGATGTTTGGTCATAGGTTCTGAAGTGTTGTCGCGAATTCTCGATCCTTTTGACAGAGATACCATGATTTTTGCTGATGGCGCTGGTGCAGTTGTTCTGGAATCCAAGGAAGAATCGAGTCCAAGAGGTATTCTGTCGCATGCAACCTTATCACACACAAAAGAGGAATTAAATTACCTCAAATTGGATAAAAGTTACAACCGATTTTCCGATGATGATAACCGCTATGTGAAAATGCAAGGCAGAAAAATCTATGAATACGCCTTAACAAAAGTGCCGGCAGCCATGAAGGATTGTCTGGAGAAAAGCGGTTTATTTCATACTGATTTGGATAAAATATTGCTGCATCAGGCAAATGAAAAAATGGATGAAGCCATCGTAAAAAGATTTTACAGAAAATTTGGTGTGCGAGAAGTGCCTGAAAATATTTTGCCAATGACAATCGAGCGTCTTGGGAATAGCTCTGTGGCCACCATTCCCACTATGTATGATTTAATCGTGAGAGGTAAACTGGAAGGTCATAATATACAAGCAGGAGATCAGATTTTGATGGCGTCTGTTGGGGCAGGTATGAATATTAATGCCATTGTCTACCAGGCTTAATTGACCTAAAAATGTAACTTAGGGGCATGAGAACATTGGGTGTGATTCCTGCTCGATATGAGTCTTCAAGATTTCCGGGAAAACCTTTGGTAGACATCAGAGGGAAGTCCATGGTCCAGAGAGTTTACGAACAAGCTAGTTTGTCTATTTTGGATGAGGTAGTTGTCGCCACAGATGACGACCGCATTTTTCAGCACTGCGAAGAAAAAGGGCTGAATGTCGTCATGACGGCTAAAGATCACCAAAGCGGTACCGACAGATGCGCGGAGGTAGCTAAAAATTATCCGGCTCAAGTAGTGGTGAATGTGCAGGGCGATGAACCTTTCATTGATCCCTCACAAATCAATGACCTCATAAACCTCTTCGACGATGAATCTTGTGATATCGGTACTTTAGTGAAGCCATTGGAACAAGGTCATCAAGATATTGAAGATCCTAACAAGGTCAAAGTGGTTCTGGCCGTGAATCGTGCTATGTACTTCAGTCGTTCTGCTATTCCATACAAAAGAAACCATGATGCGGCGGTGCCATATTACAAGCACATTGGTTTGTATGCCTATAAATCGAGGGTGTTGAGTGAAATTGCTCTATTGAGTCCGAGTAAATTAGAGCAAATAGAGTCTTTGGAACAGCTCAGGTGGTTAGAGAATGGGTATGTCATCAAGGTAAAAGAGACGACCTTGGAAACGCCAAATGTAGACACGCCAGAAGACCTTAAAAAGCTGCTGGAAACACTTTAGATTGTCCAATTAAATCCTATCTTTGTGGAAAGTGGAATTAGCTGCTCACATAAAAGATTTGTTGTTAGAACACGATTGTGTGGTTGTGCCTGAATTCGGTGGCTTTATAGCCAATTATGAACCAGCACAACTCAATAAGGAAACACACGTCATTCAGCCCCCGTCAAAGCGCGTTTCTTTCAACAAAAAATTGACCTCAAATGATGGTTTGCTTTTGCAATCAATTCAACAAAACAATGACTTGAATTATACGGATGCCCTTTCATTTGTGAGAGAAACAGTTCTGAACTGGAACAACGTGCTCAACAATAATGGCAGGGTGCAGTTACCAGGTGTTGGCGTAATTTTTAAGGATAAAGATGCCAATTACCGATTTAACCGAGATGCCAAATCGAGTATGTCATTGTTTAGTTATGGTTTGCAAACTGTGGCCCTGAAGCCAATAATAGTTGAAGAGGAAGTAGAAGAGCCCAGGGTAGTAGCTATCGAGTCAGGGAAGGAGGCTGTTAAAACGTCCGGAAGATCTAAATGGAAGTATGCGGTGGCTGTAGCTATTTTGTTGCCGGTTGCTTTCTATTCTTATTGGATTCCGGTTCAGTCTGGCGCAACTGACAGAGGCTTTGTAACCGCTGCTGACTTCAATCCGTTTTCATCCGAGAAAGCCAATCACTCAGAGGTGGCGCGCTATGAAAAACGACCGGTGTCGGATGCGCTTGAGTCTGTTGAAATGCCAAAACTAGAACCAATTTCTAAGGAGTTGGCTATTGGAGACAGAACTTTCAAAGTGGCATCCACTGAGGCAACATCCACTAAAGTAGTTTTACCCGAAACGGAGTCTGTTGAAGTAATTACCACAACTAACTCTGGAAATTACCATGTAATTGCAGGTTGTTTTTCCAAAATTGAAAATGCTGAAAATCAAGTAGCAGCGTTCAAAGAAGCTGGCTACAACAGTTATATATTGGATGTAGTCGGTGGCTTGCACAGAGTGTGTGTACAATCATTGAATAGTAGCCTTGAAGCTGGTAAGGTTAAGAGAGCCGTTCTCAACTTGGGTAAGAGTGCCTGGATTCTAAAACGCTAGGATTTTGTGGTCCATGTTTGGTGATGAATTCGCCTGGTGATACACATAAAACTTTTACAAATCTTTTATCAGTTCTATTAATTGTTTCATGCGTCTTAGTTAAGATTATAAATAGCCGCTATGGAGATGGTTATGATGGAACCTTCGCTTCCTCAGCAGTTGTTCCCTTGTATGTGCCCGCCCATTATTGTCTTTCAATGATTATTTTGATTACGACCATAACGGGACTTGTTGCTAAGTCTGATAAAAAAATCCTGAACCCATACGCTACAATAAGACTTCTGCTGTTGCTTTTAGTCTTGCTTGCCCCGATAATATTTCTGCTCTAATTTCTCCAGAAACACTAGGACTGTTTTCTTTCCCGGCTGTTCTTATACATTCTCACAGCAATGGTTAGGGCTATTCCAAAACACAAAAAACCTACTACGCCCCAAATCCAATTCATACCATCTTTCATCACCACAGTAAATACAATGGCAACCAGGAAAATGGTCGCTACTTCATTCCATAACCTCAATTTGAATGAGCCATACTTAATGATGTCTTTTTTAAACTGCACCAACATGCGTTGAATAGAAATGTGGTAGAGAATTAAACCGAAAACCAGTCCCAATTTCACGTGCATAAAAGGCATTTTAAGTAAATCCGGTCTCAATACAATCATCCAGGTTCCAAAAATGGCTGTGAGAATCATGGCGGGCCAACCAATGATGTACCATAATCTTTTCTCCATTAAGGTGTATTGCTTTTTGAGAATTGATCTTTCAGGTTCTTCCTTGTCTTCCGCTTCCGCGTGATAAATGAACAGGCGTACTATGTAGAACAAAGCCGCGAACCAGGAAACCACAAATATGATATGTAATGAGAGTATCGCCGTGTAACTCATGGCACAAAAGTAGACTTTAAACCATTATTATTGTCAGAAGCATGTCAAGGTGATTATCTTTGTCACAAAATAAAACTGAAAAGGATGAAATCCACGAAAGCCAGTGAAACCTTGTCTATTTCCACACATTTTGTGTTGCCTAACGACACCAACATGCTCAACAATCTATTTGGGGGGACTTTAATGGCCTGGATGGATGAGATCGCAAGTATTTCTGCACACAGGCATTGTAGACGTGTGGTAGTGACAGCTTCCGTAAACAACGTGTCTTTTCGTTCTCCTATTTCCTTAGGCGCAATGGTTACTTTGGAGGCTAAAGTGTCAAGAGCATTTACAAGTTCCATGGAAGTTATTGTAGATGTATTTGTAGAACACCCTTCTACCGGAGAAAGAACCAAGTCCAATCAAGCTATTTTCAATTTTGTGGCGGTGGACCAGGCAGGCAGACCGATTGAAGTGCCGGCACTGGTTCCTGAAACTGAGAACGAAGAGTTGAGGTTTCAAGCAGCTTTGAGAAGAAAGCAATTAAGTTTGGTGTTGGCAGGAAAAATGAAACCAGAGCAAGCTACCGAGCTCAAAGCTTTGTTTGTGAGTGCTGGTGAAGAATGAGGTCCAAACCTTTAACAATTTCTTGGATTTGAATATTCAGCATCACGTGTGTTGAGGTTTTCTTGTTGCCCAACTTACTCAGCGTACGTTCACCCTCTGGCTCAATAATCTTTGATTGAGGATGGGGTTTGTATGGCGACATGCCAAACTTAGGAGTGGTTTGTCCCCACAAGGAAATAATCGGTTTGTCGAAAGCGCTGGCTATATGCATCATGCCCGTGTCATTGCTAATAATACATTGCGCATGTTTCATAATGTATGCTGAATCAAAAACGCTGAGCTGTCCGCATAGATTCTTTACATGGCTAAATTGATTAGAAAGGTCGTCTCCAACCACTTTGTCTTCCGGACCGCCAATTAAATAAACCGGGTAATCATAAACCTTGAACAAATCAAGCCATTTACTGGCAGGAAAACGTTTGCCTTCATGCTGACCACCAATCGCACATACAATATAACTGTCATCATTGATAAGGCCATCCTTTAACTTGAAATCCGGTGGAAAAAAGAAATCAAGCCCTTGTTCATCTTGTTTCAAATTAAAGTGAGACAGGGTTTCCATATACCGATCCACCACATGAAGATTGGGAAGCCTATCTATGCCCAATTGACACAACAACCACTTTTGAATGTTCAATTTTCTAAAAGTAAATGACTGTGTTTTTAAAGTGGATTTAACCCGTTTTGTTCGGATGTTATGGTGCAAGTCAATGACGTAATCAAAAGAATGTGCTTTTAATGATGGTAAGACCTCATTCACCGATTTTTCAAAGGTGTGTATCTGATCAATATGAGGGTTGTGTTCCAGCAGATAAGCATACTTTTGCTTACACATAAAATGCAGTTCGCATGACATTTGCTTCAGTTGCCTCACCACAGGACTGCATAAAACGATATCACCTATTGAGCTAAATCTTAAAACAAGTATCTTTATCGGCTGTTTCATTTCCCAGCTCAAAGGAAACTAATTTTTAACAAACGGAAAATGCTGATAGATACACACGCGCATATTTATGTCGACCAGTTCAAGGAGGATTTGCCAGAAATTGTCGAAAGGGCTAAATCTGCAGGACTTGAGAAAATCTTAATGCCCAACATTGATGTTTACAGTATAGAGGCCATGAAGCAAGTAGAGCAGCAATACCCTAATTTTTGCTTCTCTATGATGGGGCTTCACCCATGTTCGGTTAAAAGGGAATCGTATAAGGCAGATCTTAGCAAGATTAAAACTGATCTGGAAGCAGGGGGGTATGTAGCAGTTGGAGAAATTGGTATTGATCTTTATTGGGATAAAACCACTTTGGATATTCAGCAAGAAGCCTTTAAGGAGCAGATTCAGTGGTCAATTAATCATGACTTACCTTTTGCCATTCATGCCAGAGATGCTTTTCAGGAAATTTTTGAGGTGATGGATGATTTTGATGCAAAAAAAATCAAAGGTGTATTCCATTGTTTTAATGGTGGGGTGGAGGAAGTTGAAAAAATCAATGCGGCTTATCCAAATTTTATGTTTGGTCTGGGCGGGGTCAGTACATTCAAAAATGCTGGAATGGATGTGTCTATCCCGTTAATTCCAAATGAGAAAATTGTGTTGGAAACAGATGCGCCTTACCTGGCTCCGGTCCCTTTCAGAGGGAAACGAAATGAACCATCATACGTTTATCATATCGCGCAGCGCGTAGCAGATATCAAAGAAATGTCACTCGATAGGCTTTCTATTATCACTACGAACAATGCGAAGACATTATTTGATCTAAATTGATACTTTACCATGGCGTCATCGATACTTATAATATATACAGGCGGTACTATTGGCATGCAGCAAGATGCCGAAACCGGTGCTTTGAGACCTTTTGATTTTGAGCACCTCCTGGCGGAAATTCCTGAGTTGAGAAAGTTTAATTACTCTATTGACTCTCACTCTTTTAAAAGACCTATTGATTCGTCCAATATGAATCCCAAAACCTGGGCCAAATTGGCGAAATTAATAGAGTCAAATTATGAGGCTTACGATGGTTTCGTGGTGCTTCATGGTTCTGATACCATGGCTTATACCGCTTCAGCGTTGAGTTTTATGCTACAGAATTTGGGAAAACCGGTCATTCTCACAGGGTCTCAATTGCCAATTGGGGTAATTAGAACCGATGGAAAGGAGAATCTGATTACATCCATAGAAATTGCTGCTGCAAAAGAGGATGGACTGCCTGTGGTGCCGGAAGTGGCCGTTTATTTTGAGTATCAGTTGTACCGGGGCAATCGAACGACCAAAATTTCTGCTTCACATTTTGAAGCATTTTTATCACCAAATTATCCAGTAATTGCTGAGGCGGGAATAGATATCGCATACAATCATCGGTTCATCAGATCTGTATCAGAAGGCGGGTTAAAGTTGTCAACGGATTTCTGCAATGAGGTGGGCGTACTTAAACTCTATCCGGGAATTCATCAAAGCTATGTGCAATCTGTACTGAAGGTGCCTGAACTCAAAGCAGTCATCATAGAATCTTATGGGGCGGGCAACATGCCAACTGATAGTTGGTTGTTGAACGATATCAAAGAGGCAGTTGACTCTGGTAAAAAAGTCATTAACATCACGCAATGCCTCAAGGGAACGGTTAAGCAGGGCTCATATGAAACCAGTAAGAAGCTCGACAAATTGGGGGTGATTAGCGGTCGTGACATGACCGTTGAATCTGCCATTACTAAAACCATGTATTTGTTGGGTTCTGGAACTTCTGATTTTGAAACAGAATTTTCAGTGTCTCTCTGTGGTGAGTAGTCGTTCCACTATCCACCCTTGAATCTCATTCACCAATAATCCGCAACCAGACTCCTTCGTCGTTCCTCCTCTGAGGACGGTTGCTGGCTGTCTGCACCCAATGGCAATTCCCCTGCCTACCTAACCTACACCAACTCAGAGCGCAGCTAAGGAGTCTGCTCCTTGATGACGTCTATTCTACCCATTAAAATTCAATTTTAACAACATTAGTTTATGGAAATCCAACTTTCTCCTCATCTCATAATCACAACAGAAAAATCAAGCTTTCGGGGCTTTCAGTCAATAGAATCTCAGAAGCATAATAAGAAAGTTATTTACGAGTTCTCTATTATAGATTTTTTTGTAATTTGGCACCCCATAGAGAAGAGCTATGTTGAAGCAAACAAACAGAATTCTTCGCTATCCGTGAGAGGAGAGGTGCTAGAGTGGTTGAATAGGCTACCCTGGAAAGGTAGTATACTCGCAAGGGTATCGAGGGTTCGAATCCCTCTCTCTCCGCTTAAAAACAAGGAAAATAAATTTTATAACAAATAGAAACGTTTGCAAACCAATTAATCAATCATGAAAAGAATACTGACTTCAATTGCAGTTGCAGGATTTTTAACTTTAGGAGGCGCACAAGCTTCAACAGTTAACGACTTTGAATTAAGTTCGACTGAAAGTTCGACTGAAACGCACGTAGTAATGGCCGATCAAATGCCATCATCCGATCTACTAGCTCAGGATGGAGGAGACGCAGAAGCTTCCGACGAAAAAGCCGGAGAGGAACCTAAAGAAGAGAAAAAGCAAGAAATCAACCAGATGCAAACTTTAAAGCAAAAGTTCATCGAAGGTGGTGCTTTGTTTATGGCCATTGTATTGTTAGCCTTGATTCTTGGTTTGGCATTGTGTATCGAAAGAATCGTATACTTGAACATGGCAACAACCAACACAGACAAGTTATTGGAAGATGTAGAGTCTGCCTTGGCTTCAGGTGGTGTTGAAGCTGCTAAAGAAGTATGTAGAAATACCAGAGGTCCTGTAGCATCTATTTTCTATCAGGGATTGGACAGAGCCGATGAAGGTATTGAGCAGGCAGAGAAGTCTGTTATCGCCTACGGTGGTGTGCAAATGGGATTGTTGGAAAAAGGACTGCCATGGATTGCCTTGTTTATCGCCTTGGCACCAATGCTTGGGTTCATGGGAACAGTAATCGGTATGATTGATGCCTTCGATACAATCGTTGAGCAGAAAGATATTAAAGTAGACCAGGTAGCGAAAGGTATTAAAGTAGCCCTTTTGACAACTGTATTTGGTTTGATCGTTGCGATTATCCTTCAGATCTTCTATAACTACATTGTGAGTAAAATTGATGGTCTGGTTAACCAAATGGAAGATGCTTCTATTAGCTTGGTTGACATGCTTGTAAAGCACAAAGAAGGGAAATAATAAGCCCGATTATTAATTAAAAAAACTAAGTATTATGTCAGAAATACTTGAATATATATTACAGATTTTCACCTTCGGGCTTGATCCAATTGCATCAGTTGCGTTCTATTTGGCACTGATCGTGATTCCCGGTCTGGTTTGGTTCCTTGGGAAGCAAAATGCCGAGAAAGGTCAGAAAATCATTTCATTGACTTTTAAGATCGTGACTGCTGTCATATTTGTGACAGGTTTCGTATTGATCTATTTAATCACTTCAAGTGCAACCAAATATGAAGTCTTTGAGACGCAAGAAGGTGGTGAAGTCAAGAAAATGCAAGTCAACGGAGAAGATGTTGTTGGAATCTATGCAGTGCAAAGTGATGAGAAGATTTTGGTTGAAGGTGACGTGCTATTGAAGTCTGCAGAGGAATCTCCTGAGGCTGTTGAGCAAAGAAAACAATCTGATCCTGATGCCATAGTTCGTCTAGATGAAAACGGAAATGAGCAAATCTTCGAACCAATGGAAGAGGAAGTTTTGCCATTGCCTAAAGACATCATCAAAGTGGAACTGAAAAGTGGAGATATTGTGATGGTTCAGGATGGAAAGTACTACAACGAAGGTATGATTGAGTCTTCAGTTGGCTTCTCCATTTTAATTGTCCTGATCTGTTTTGGTTTGATGCTGGGATTCGGAATCAGTAAATTGATTGAACAACCTAAGCAAGCTGTGAAGCCATTGATCATGTTCGGTGCCTTGGTATTGATCATTGCATTGTCATACGGAATTGAAGGGTCTTTCTTTACAAATGTATCTGATGACCCTGATTTCATGGAAGCATTCGGTGGTGAGGTAACAGCTGGTGATGAAAAAGATTCAGGGGGAAGCATCATTGCCGCCTTCATCTTAATTACCATTGCTACAACCCTGGCTGTTGGATGGAGTATTTATAACCTAATCACTAAACGTTAATATTATGGGAAGAAGAGAATTGCCCGAAATTAATGCTGGATCTATGGCGGATATCGCCTTCCTACTTCTGGTATTCTTCCTTGTTACTACAACTATTAACATCCCGGAATCCGGGGTGAAAGCTAGCGTACCTGAGAAACCACAGGAACAACTTGATAAAGAGGATCAACCTATCATTATAACAAAGGTTTATGACCGAGATATCTTGATGATTATCGCAAATAAAGAAAACCGACTGTTGATTGAGGATAGAGAGTACGGTCCTGAAGAAGTAGATCAGATCTACGATCATGTTATCAAGTTTTATGGATCTCATACCACCAACGAAAGACCAATGCCGGAAAATGACATTGAAGGTGATGGTGAGCAGGATTTCCCGATTCGTTGGAAAGTAACTCAGGATTCAATTGATTCTCAGGTGCAATACTGGGAAGAACAGAGAACAACTGTTGTAAACTATGGTGGAGAAACCAAGTTCTTCGACTTCATGATTGAAAGATGGAAATTTAAAGAGGAGATTTTGAAAGAGGTGGGTGAGTATTACGAATTGCCAGATGCTTCTTCCATCAAGTTTGAAACGGATGAGGAAACTACCTATGGCTTCTATCTATCTGTATTGGATATGATTTATGCGGCAAGAACTAAAGTGCAAAACGATTTCTGTCAGGAAAGATGGCAGTTGGATTATGCCCAGATCGTGGCTGCGGCTAAAAGTGATAAAGCTACTGAAGCTGATAAGAAAAGAAAGAAAATCGTTGAGACCTTATATCCTTCCAAGAAATTGCAGGATAAAGCGGCCAAACTCGATGACGTAGAACTATAATATTTAGAAGATGTCTAAATTTAGTAAGAAGAAAAAAAGAGGAACACCAGGTATATCTACGGCGTCATTGCCAGATATTGTATTCATGCTTTTATTCTTTTTCATGACAGTAACTGTTGTAAAAGAGAATCCAGCTAAAGTATTGTATACAAAACCTACAACAAAGTTCTACGACAAGATTGAGGACAGAAATACCATTGCCTATTTGTACGTTGGTACGGACGATAAAGGAAATATCCGATATGAAATCAATGGTCAGGTCTATGATAAGTTGACTTCCTTCAGAGATGAGATCATTGCCAATAAAGAATATGTTCTTAAGAAGGCAAAAGGAAAAGAACCTATCTATACTTTAAAGATTGATAAGGACAATGTGGACGTTCAGATTGTTGCTAAAGTGAGAAAAGCACTTCAGGAAGCAGAAATTCAAACGATCCTTTACTCTTCAGATAAGCGGGAGTAAGTAAATTGCTTCCTTAGAAAGAAAATGATCACGCCCGTTATTGCAATGCCAATGGCGGGCGTTTTTTCTATCCAGTCGGGAATAGAAGATGGATTATTTTGCTGCCAGTAAAGTAATATCACTCCGCTGGTATTATAGGCAGCATGTACAATCATGCTGGCCAATAAAGAACCCGTTCCAACAAATACCCAGCCCAAAAGAACGCCCATGGCAAACCGGGTGAGAAAACCATCCCACTCCATGTGCATCACTGCAAACATCAAGGCACTAATGATAATAGCCAACCATTTTTTATGATACACGTAAGTGGTCTCTTCAGAAGTTTCCTGATTGGTGGCGTCCTCATCAATAAGATTTCCAAATCCATCCTTGTCTAGCTTCTTCGAATTGGTTAATTGGAGTAAGTACTGCAATACGCCGCCTCTGTAAAATAACTCTTCGCAAATGCCAGGTAGAATGCCAATGACCAATATGTTGATCAGTAAACTACTTTGTCCACCAGACATAATGATACTCTGAATGGTATGATAATGCTTATTGGCCTGGTCAGCTTGATCCCTTAAACCAAGCGCTTCAATGATCTCCAGATTCCAGAAATTGAGGGCAAAAGAGGCAAAAATCGCCGAAATGCCCAATAATGCGAAAACTGGTCCCAAAAATGGCGTGATGCCTACATGAACTTTCGAAAACCGGATACTTTCCCTCTCCGTAAGTTGGAAAAAGGACAATGCAGCAAGGGCAAAGACCCCCAGTTGATTCAAAGCAGTTGATAACTGATGGGCATGCCTGTAGTCAGAGAACTTCTCCGGTCCCACGTTTGAGAGTTTCTGATTGGCCAAATCCACATCAAAAACCATTGAAGCCAGTTGTATACTAAGTGTGCCAAAAATGATGAGTCCAACCAAACAAAAACTAAACAAAAAAAGCAGTTTATAGCCCGGACTTAGCTCATCAAAAATGGGTGTCTTCATATTCTTACTACTTTTGCAGAAGGTGACAAAGATAGCAAATATAGAACTCGGGGATTTTCCGCTCTTGTTGGCGCCAATGGAAGACGTATCCGATCCGCCATTTCGTGCCTTATGCAAAAAGTATGGTGCCGATTTAATGTATACAGAATTTATTTCTTCTGAAGGTTTGATTCGTGATGCAGCAAAAAGTGTTCAGAAGTTAGACATATTTGAATATGAAAGACCTGTGGGCATTCAAATTTTTGGGAGCAATATCGAGTCTATGATAGAGGCCACGAAAGTGACTGCGAAAGCGAATCCAGACATCATTGACATCAATTATGGTTGTCCGGTGAAAAAGGTAGCCTGCAAAGGTGCAGGTGCTGGTATTCTTCAAGACATTCCTAAAATGGTATCTATGACTAAGGAAGTTGTTAATGCAACGGACTTGCCTGTAACGGTTAAAACCAGATTGGGCTGGGATGATGACACAAAGTACATTGTTGAAGTGGCCGAAAGGCTTCAGGATGTCGGCATCAAAGCCATATCAATTCACGGAAGAACCAGAAAACAAATGTATAAAGGGGAAGCTGATTGGACACTCATTGCTGAAGTGAAGAACAACTCTAGAATCCAAATCCCCGTGTTTGGCAACGGTGATGTAGATTCACCCGAGAAAGCGGTTGAATATAAAAATAAATATGGTGTAGATGGTATCATGATTGGTCGTGCCAGCATTGGTTATCCTTGGATTTTCAGAGAGATCAAACATTTTGTGAAAACCGGGGAGCATCTGCAAAAACCAGATATTCATGAGCGCGTCTCAGCAGCCAGAGAGCACTTGGAAATGTCTGTTAAATGGAAAGGAGAACGCCTTGGCCTGGTTGAAATGAAGCGCCATTATACCAACTATTTCAAAGGGATTCCACATTTTAAAGATTACAGGTTAAAATTGGTGACCTCTATGGACCTGGAAGAAGTGAGAGATGCATTGGATGAGATTCCTGAAAGATTTGCCGTTGAGTTTTAGTGCTTAACCGGCTTTCTCAACAAATACCTAACGGGAATATAAGTGGTGATGATACCCACAAACAACACTGTTCCAAAAATCCAGAGTAAATCAAGCCAGACTATTTTTACCGGGAAACTTTCCAGCTCAGCTTGCTCTCCCATACCCACCCAGCCAAATTGGAGCTGACCATAGGTGAAGATCAAGCCCAAACCAATGCCTATGCTCGCGCCGAGAAAATTAATTAATAGCCCTTCGGTAATGAAGATTTGCCTGATTGTAGTGTAATTTGCACCCAAGGCATGAAGTGTAGCAATGTCTCTCTTTTTGTCCAACACGAGCATAGTCAATGACGCAATCATATTAAAAGTGGCCAACAGGAAAATGAAACAGAGGATCAAAAAGGTCATCCATTTCTCCGTTCTGTGTGTGCTGAATAGCAGTTCGTTCTGATCAAATCTATTTTGGATTTCGAAACCATCCCCCAGAATATCTGTCAGTTTACCCTTAATTTTTTCGCTGTCGACCGATTCTTCAAGTTGTAATTCTATACCGGTCACATCTCCATCATAGCCTAAAATGCCTGACGCGAAATTGAGCGTAGTGAAAAAGAACTTATCGTCATACTTGGGATTCTTGGATTTAAAAACACCGGCTAGAGGGATTTTCTGCTCTTGCAGCGCTGATTCCTTGCTTTTGCTGAGCTTTTCGCTGCCCTGTACTCCTAAAACTTTGATGGTTTGTGGTCTCACAGTAGAAATGTAGGTGCGCAACTGTCCGGCCAAACCTACTCCCATAATGGTTTGAGGAAAGGTGTCGATTTCCAAAGTAAGCTCACCATCATACAAGTACTTCTTCAATCCGGCCATATCCAAAAAAGACGGTTCAATGCCTTTCATCTCGGCCAAAACCCAGTTGTCTTTCGTTGATTTGAGAATGGCAATTTCTTCAATGAAATAAGAGGCATTTGCTACCTCTTCCAGAGCAAGTAATTCTTCTTTTTTGAGGGACTCTTTGGTCGTTTTTTTTCCGAGTTTTTTGGTAATCTTAATGTCGGAATCCAACCTTGAATATCGGTTTTCAACAAAATCTTCAATACCATTGAATCCAGAAAGGACGATCACCATTGCCATGGTGCTCACTGCAATTCCAAAAACAGAAATGCCCGAAATCAGGTTAATGACATTGTGTGTTTTCTTACTAAACACATACCTTTTCGCTATTCTGAAAGGAAGATTCAAGCTACTGCTTTAGGAGTTTGTCAATGGTCTCTGCATAGTCCTGCGTGTCATCAAGGAAAAAAGCCAGTTCAGGAACTTTTCTGACTTGTTGAGAAATGGTTTTTCCCAAATCTCGTCTAATCATACCAGTTTGTGCCTTAATGTTTTCGAAAACTTCAAGCGGTTTTGCATGACCAAATACACTTAAGTAGACTTTGGCAAAACTCAAATCCGGACTCATTCTAACCACTGTAACACTTACCATTGCACCATTACAAAGTGTTCTGGATTCACGTTGGAATATGAGGCTCAATTCTTGCTTAATGAGGTTCGCTACTTTTTCTTGTCTGATACTTGCCATCTTGCAAAGATAATCTTTTTACCTGCCAAGCATTATATCCTATATTTGCGGGATGCGTGATTTTTTTAAAATACTGCGCTATACGAATAAGTACAGCAGACAAAGAATCCTGGTGATCTTCTACAATGTGCTATTCGTTATTTTTAACCTGTTATCTCTATTACTGTTTATTCCGTTTCTGAAGTTAATTTTTGTTCCGGAAGATGCAGAGGTGCCTCCCGTTCCAAACCCAGATGCTTCTTTCAAGGCATATTGGGAAGCCAAATACAATTACGAGCTCTACGATTTCATGCAAGCAAATGGCAAAGTACAGGTGCTCGCGTACATATGTGTGACGATTCTGATTTGTTTTCTTCTTAAGAATTTATTCAGGTACCTGGCCATGTTTTATCTCGCAGACATCAGAAATGGTGTGGTCAGAGATATCAGAAATAACATCCATAAGAAGATCGTGAATTTGGAATTGAGTTTCTTCTCAGAGGAGAAAAAAGGGGATTTAATGGCAAGAGCCATGAGTGATGTTCAGGAAATTGAAGTGTCTATTATAGGGATGTTGGAAC
The DNA here is from genome assembly GCA_030433115.1 of Bacteroidia bacterium. Taxonomy (GTDB): domain Bacteria; phylum Bacteroidota; class Bacteroidia; order Flavobacteriales_D; family JAUILH01; genus JAUILH01. The sequence continues at coordinate 26,427 of JAUILH010000004.1, forward strand.
TGCTTTTTAGAGAACCATTGGCAATTATCATCACTTTGTCCAGTTTATTCTTTATTTCTGCCAAATTCACCTTGTTTTCGCTGGTAATGCTGCCTCTGAGTGCGCTCATCATTTCAAGAATAGGAAAAAGTTTGAGAAGGAGTTCTAAACGTGCTCAGGATAAATTGGGGCAGTTAACGGCAGCTCTTGAAGAATCTTTGTCCGGAATACGAATCATCAAAGCATTTAATGCTGAGGAAATTGTCCATAACAAGTTTGAAACGATTAATGATGATCATAAAAAGGTGTTGACAAAAGCGTATAGAAAAAGAGATTTGGCGTCTCCATTGAATGAGGTAATGGGCTCATTTGTGATGATTGCTTTGGTATGGTTTGGAGGATCCATCGTTTTGAAAGGAGATAGTTTGTCGGGATCCACTTTCCTCGGCTTTATCATTGTGTTTTCTCAACTTCTTCGCCCCATTCAAGGTGTGGCTAACTCCATTTCTTTTGTAAACAAAGGTCTGGCATCCATAGAACGCATCAATAAGATCCTGGATGTAGAAAAAACGATCACAGACATTGATCAGGCAAAAGAATTTGGCAACTTGACTAGCAGTGTGGTTTATAAAAATGTCTATTTCCAATATCCCGGTAATGAAGACATGGTGCTCAAAAATGTCTCATTTACCCTCGAGAAAGGCAAGACCATAGCGCTTGTTGGAGAATCTGGTGGAGGTAAATCAACCATCGCAGATCTCCTGCCCAGGTTTCACGATTGTACAAAAGGTCAAATAGAGTTAGACGGCATTAATCTGAAGGATTACACTCAACAGAGCATCCGTTCTTCGATGGGGATTGTTACGCAACAGTCTATATTGTTTAATGATACAATCAAAAACAACATTGCTTTTGGGGAGACTCAAATTGACGATCAAGCCATCATTGAGGCAGCGAAAATTGCCAATGCTCACGAGTTTATTTCAGCCATGCCAAATGGATACGATACCAATATTGGTGATGCTGGAAATAAGCTGTCTGGTGGACAAAAACAAAGGTTGAGTATTGCTCGGGCAGTTCTGAAGAATCCGGACATTTTGATCTTGGATGAAGCCACCTCAGCATTGGATACGGAATCTGAAAAATTAGTGCAGGAAGCACTAATTAAGTTGATGGAGAACAGGACATCACTGGTAATCGCACACAGATTATCTACCATCAAACATGCGGACGAAATTCTGGTACTCCAAAAAGGTGAAATTGTGGAGAGAGGTAAACATGACGAACTCTATGCCAGACAGGGTGTTTACCGAAACCTCTGTGATTTGCAGTCTTTCAGCTAATGTCTTCAACAAGATAGTCTTAGCATGTCTTAGATGAACGGTTTGTGGGTCTCGACAAATTCCCGTATTTTCGGGGACGAAACAATTAACCTTTTATTAATTACCTAAATTTTTTTTATGATGAAACGTTTACTATTTGTGGCTTCCATGTTTGTTGCTGGAAGCTCTTTCGCTCAAGATTTTGAAGCGACTATCAAGCAAGCTTATCACCCAACAGTGAATACTGGTGAAAGAGTAGCTGATACTGTATTTACTTATTTAACTAGAGGAACTGCATTTTTCTCTTATGGTGCTCCAGGAGGAGGTAACGCGATTGGAAACGGTCACGCTGACCCAGGTACAGGAACAGCAGTTCAGGTTTTAGATGCTGTTGGAATGCACTATGATGGTGTAGCCAATGCCGCTGCAACTGAAATTTTAGTTTGGTTTGCTGAAGGTGTTGTAATGGGGGCTGGACCAGACAATATCACAGGAGCTGTATATACTGTAAATACTGATAGTACTCCAAACGCAATGCTTGGGTCAGGAACCATTACTACTGCTGATGCTGATTTGGCCGGTGGATTGACTTCAATTATGCTAACTGCACCAGCACCTTTGGCTGGTCAGGATTTTGCAGTCACTGTAGAGTGGGGTGCAGCTGATGATACTATCGGTATTGTTGGAAGCCAAGACGGTGATGGTGCCGGAGAAGAAAGAGTTTTAGGGAAATTCACTCCTGGTTTAGGTGGAGTTTGGCAGCATGGTGCGCCTTACCAAAACTTTGATTTGGACGCCATGATATTCCCGGTTCTTGATATTGTTGCCGGACTTGAGGCTTATAGCAATGGATTGGCTATCGAGAATGTATATCCTAACCCAGCTTTAGAAACTGCTGTGATTCCTTTCAACCTTGATCAATCTGAAGTTGTTTCAGTAAGAGTGATGGATGTGACTGGAAAAGTAGTTTATACTGAGTCGTCTCAAAGAGGTTCAGGTCAGCACTTAGTTGAGTTGAATACTGGAGCACTAGAAGCCGGTAACTATTACTACACAATTAGCACAGCTAAAGCTAGCTTAACCAGCAAGTTTATTGTTACAAAGTAATCAGTTAACGATATAAATTTAAAAAACCCTGATGAGTCATCATCAGGGTTTTTTATTTTGAATACTTCCCATTATTAATCCGTCTAGTACAAGAAGTTGTTATAAGGGTAACGAACCTTGAAAATCTCCTTCACTTCCTCATACAACATGTCCCTGAATTCATCAAAGTTCTGTTTCTTGTAGGCAGAAATAAATACACACTTTTTATCATTTAATTGAGCCACCCACTGCTTTTTCATTTGTTCAAGTGTGTACTCTGTTTCAATCACATCTCCATCCTCATCAATGTGCGTGCGCTCCTTGGAGTAATTGTCAATTTTATTGAATACCACAATGGTTGGTTTATCCGCCCCTTTTATATCGGCTAAGGTTTGGTTTACCACTTCATAATGGTCTTCAAAATTGCGATGAGAAATGTCTACCACGTGCAGTAGAATATCCGATTCCCTCACTTCATCCAGAGTTGATTTAAAAGACTCAACCAATTGATGAGGCAGTTTTCTGATGAATCCTACCGTGTCGCTTAGTAAGAAAGGTAAGTTGCCCAGTACAACCTTTCGAACTGTGGTATCCAGCGTTGCAAAAAGTTTGTTGTCAGCATATACCTCACTTTTACTCATAGCATTCATGATGGTAGATTTACCTACGTTGGTATAACCCACTAAAGCGACCCTTACAAGTTGACCTCTGTTGCCTCTTTGTTGGGCTTTTTGCTTGTCAATTTTTTCGAGCTTTTCTCTGAGTTTCGAGATTTTTTGTTGAATGATCCGCCTATCCGTTTCAATCTGCGTTTCACCCGGACCACGCATTCCAATTCCACCTTTCTGTCGTTCAAGGTGAGTCCACATTCTGGTCAATCGCGGCAGTAAATATTGATATTGGGCCAATTCAACCTGCGTGCGTGCATGGGATGTTTGAGCATGTCGTGCAAAGATGTCAAGAATCAAATTGTTTCTGTCCAAAATTTTGACTTTCAATAAGCGCTCAATATTTCTGAGTTGAGAAGGACTCAGTTCATCATCGAAAATCACGATATCAATGCACTGTTCATCCACAAAACGAATGATCTCGTCCATTTTTCCAGACCCCACAAAAGTCTTTGGATTAGGTTTGTCCAGTCTCTGAATGAACCGCTTTTTTGTGATGGCTCCGGCTGTCTTCGCTAAGAATTCAAGCTCGCTCAAGTAATCGTCTACATCTTCAGAAGTAACATCTTGCGTGATTAAACCCACCAAAACGGCAGTTTCTTCAACGTTTTTATCCGAAATTCTCTTTTTCTCAATCATTAATTCTCTTGAAATTTTTCAGCGTACTTTCCAACAGCTTCAATTTCCTCTTCTGTCAAATAATCAAATGGCGGCATATCTGATGTCCCATTTTTGATGAAGGACATGATTTGTTCTAAGTTGAGCATTGAATTTTGAAGATTTGCGGATTCCGCATCACCGGCATTACCTGCTTCTCCGTGACAAATAACACATTCTCTCTTGTAAATGGTCTCTCCAAACTGCAGGTCTGTCCCTTGTGTAGTCTGTTCAACTATTTTTTTGCTTTTTTTTTCAGCTCATTTCTCACATAGTCAACTACCAGTTTTACCTGGTCATCGTTCAATGCAGAAACTGGGCGCATCTCACCTCTTCCGTGTTTCACAGCATCAATCATGTCTTCTTCACTCAACAATGAAGTTCTTAGATTTGCTGCTCCACTATTGCCTTCATCACCGTATTCTCCATGACATAAAAAGCAAGTCTTCTGATAAATGATTTCACCACTCTCTTTGCCATCCGGACCAACATATTCCTTCGGGTCTTCACATGAACTCAAGGAAACAACGCCAAATGCGACAGCTATGATGATTAATAAATGTCTCATACGATTACATATATCCGCTTACACCACTAAACTTAGACAAAAATGGCCATGGAATCATTAGCATGATAATGATAAATGCAATGCCATACCAAATCCAGATTTTTCTATGGCTTCCGGCGTCTCTTTTGCTCTGTTCAGCTCTTTTTCTTCCGATGGTAACAAGCACCACCGCAATTAACATGGCCAGCATATGTTCAATGGCAAAGAACCTGGCTGTCGCATTGCCCATATTGTCCAGTTGTTTCATACCCAAATCTCCTCCGAAATAAAGTATAAATCCAACCAAAGCCTGAGTATGCAACAAAACCATGGACAACAAATTGATTGTTTTGTCCTTAGCGCCATACCCGCCTTTGTTTTTCCACTTCTTAAATGCATTGACCAAAGCCAAAATAAGTGCCAGCAAAACGAGCCATCTTAACCCTGAGTGCATGTGTTTCAAAAAATCCATTCTTGTAATTTGATGTCAAAAATAAGCAAAATGAGTCCACGATAAACCAAGTAAATTACTTCTAGTTTATTACAACAATAATTTTATTTTTGTTAGATGCGTTTAATGACGTTCATATTGTTAGCATGTATGCTCGTGCCTGGAGTGAAAACGGTGGCTCAGCCCACCTTTCCGGTAAACGGAACCGTTAACAAAAGAAGCAATCATTATATTTTCAATAACGCTTACATCCACCTCAATGAAAAGGATGTGATTTACAAGGGGTACCTGGAAATCAAAAATGATCGAATAGTGAGTGTGGGCTCAGGAAAAGCACACAAAAAGGGGGCGGTTGAAATTGACCTGGAAGGCTTACATATTTATCCATCATTTATCGATTTACATTCTGACTACGGCATTGCCAAATCAAAGCCTAAAGCGGCTAAACCCGGACCGCAAATCGAGAATTCTAAGCAGGGGGCATTTGCTTGGAATGAAGCCATTAAATCTGATGTGGAAGCCGCTAAAAAGTTCGTAAAAAATGAAGCGCAGGCTAAAGCCTACCGTCAATTGGGATTTGGAGCCGTACTCAGTCATCAGATGGATGGAATCTACAGAGGGACGGGTTGTGTGGTGAGCTTGTCAGATGAGAATGAGAATTTTGTGATGCTGAAACCACAAGCATCTGCGCATTTGTCTTTTAATAAAGGCAGTAGTCGGCAATCCTATCCCTCGTCTCTCATGGGATCTATTGCCTTGTTGAGACAGACATATTTAGATGCCGAATGGTATAAAAATCAGCAGGATAAGTTGGAAAGAAATTTGTCGCTTGAGGCTTTTTTGGCTCAACAAGACCTTCCACAGTTTTTTGATGCGGGCAATTATTTGAACGAACTCAGAGCCAATAGAGTGGGTGATGAATTTGGTAAAAACTACATCATTAAAGGCAGAGGTGATGAGTATTTGAGAATAGATGAACTCACTAAAACAGACGCGAAATTCATTGTGCCCCTGCACTTTCCCAAACCCATCGATCCAACTGACCCAGATGAAACTATGCTCGTTACATTGAAGGAGTTAAAGCATTGGGAATTGGCACCGGGTAATCCGGCTCAGTTGGAACAAGCCAATCTCAATTTTGCCCTCACCTCATTTGGAATGACCAACAAAAAAGATTTTCTTAAAAATTTAAGGAAAGCAGTGAAACATGGTTTGTCGAAAGAAAAAGCATTGGCTGCGTTAACAACGCTTCCGGCTTCTTTTGTTGGCATGGAAGACGATATAGGGAGCCTGAAAAAGGGGAGTTATGCCAATTTCATCATTGTGTCTGATGATATTTTCAATGATGACGCCAAGATTTATGAAAACTGGATACAGGGCAAACGGTTCGTCCAAAAAGAAATCCCGGAGTTTGATATTAGAGGAGAGTATGACCTTAAAGTGAGGAATACTATCTACAAGTTGAAGGTCACCGGAACGCCGGAAAAACCAAAGGCATCTTTCAAGTTGGATACAACCACAGTGAAGGTGAAGATCAAACAGGAAAGAAAACTAGTAGCCTTATCCTTCGATTTGAAGGACTCCGTTGAGACTGGCTTGACACGTTTGTCAGGACAGATCCATTTCGACAGTGGTGTTTGGGATGGTACAGGGATCTACGGAGATGGGAGTCGCGGAATCTGGCATGCGGTGAGAAGTGATCGATTCAAGCCCAAAGACAAAAAGATACAACAAGATAGCTTGCGATTAGGTAAAACCTGGTTCCCAAACCTGGCCTATGGTTTGGATTCTTTGCCGCGCACACAGCCAATTCTGATCAAGAATGCCACTGTTTGGACCAATGAAGAAGCGGGCATTCTTAAAAACACTTCTATTCTAATTCAAGATGGCAAAATCGTTGAAATTGGAGAAGGTATTTTAGATGCTCGAGATGCCATTATTATTGATGCAGAAGGGAAGCATGTTACCTCCGGGATCATTGATGAACATTCACATATTGCCATTTCCGGAGGAGTGAATGAGGCAGGGGAGGCAATCGCAGCAGAAGTACGCCTGGGAGACGTTATTAATCCAGACGACATCAATATATACAGACAGTTAGCGGGAGGCGTAACCGTATCACAATTGCTACATGGTTCTGCCGATCCAATTGGAGGTCAGTCGGCATTGGTTAAGCTAAAATGGGGAGACGGTGCTGAGGACATGAAGTTTAAAAACGCTCCGGGTTTCATCAAATTCGCGTTGGGAGAAAATGTAAAACAATCGAATTGGGGAGATTACAATGTAGTACGATTCCCGCAAACCAGAATGGGAGTTGAGCAGATATACTATGACGCTTTCATTAGAGCCAGAGAGTATGAAGCCTCATGGGACGCTTATAATAAAGCCATCAATAAGAAAAGGAATAAAGAAAAACCCGTAAAACCAAGGAAGGATTTAGAGTTGGATGCGCTCCTGGAAATCCTGAAAAGTGAACGATTCATTACCTGTCATTCCTACGTTCAAAGTGAAATTAACATGTTGATGCATGTTGCAGACTCTATGGGCTTCACCTTAAACACCTTTACGCACATTCTGGAAGGATATAAAGTGGCAGATAAAATGAAAGCCCATGGTGCTGGAGCATCTACTTTCTCTGATTGGTGGGCATATAAGTATGAAGTGAAAGATGCGATTCCTTACAATGCCGCATTACTCAATCAAATGGGAATTGTGACCGCCATTAATTCGGATGATGCCGAGATGGCAAGACGCTTAAATCAGGAGGCCGCTAAGGCTGTTAAGTATGGAAAAGCATCAGAAGAGGATGCCTGGAAAATGGTGACTCTTAACCCTGCCAAACTACTTCATATTGACGACAGAGTTGGCTCCATTAAAGTGGGTAAGGACGCTGATGTTGTTGTATGGAGCGATCATCCATTATCAATTTACACAAAGGTTGAAAAGACCATCATTGATGGAAAGATTTATTATGACAATTCCACGGATCAACAAATGAGAAACCGAAACCGGGCGGAAAGAGAACGAATCTTAAAGAAAATGATGACCGCAATTGAAAATGGAGAAGCGGTGAGAAGCAGTCAATCTAAAAAGAAGCCGTCCTACAACTGCATAAAAGCCACTATGGACAATGAATAACTTGCTGATAGTCATATTGATTTTGTTGTCTACACTGGGAAGCGCTCAGGATGGCAAACACATTCTTTATCTGAATGGTCACGCACATTTAGGAACTGGTAAAGCCATTGAAAAATCCGCCATTGCCGTGCAGGATGGTAAATTTACTTTGGTGGCCAATGCCCTTCTCATCAAAATAGACAGTAGTAAGTATGATTCCATCGTTTACCTCAAAGGACAGCATATTTATCCCGGATTTATCGCGCCGAATTCGACCGTTGGTTTAACCGAAATTGATGCAGTAAGAGCCAGCAGAGATTTTATGGAAGTAGGCAACTTCAAACCCCATGTACGATCCTTAATTGCTTACAATACCGATTCTGAGATTACCCCAACAGTGAGGTTTAATGGCATTTTATTGGGACAGATTACCCCACGTGGAGGTATAGTGGCAGGAACCTCTTCAATTGTAGCGTATGATGGCGATAATTGGGAAGAAGCTGTTGTGAAAAAAGATGATGGAGTCCATGTGAATTGGCCGAGAATGTATAAAAGATCCTGGTCATCCAGGTCCAATAACCAAAAAGATGAGAAGTATGCGGAAAAAGTGGAAACCTTAAAAACCTTCTTTAGAGAAGCGAAAAGTTACCACGAATTAAAAAACGCAGACGAAAAAGACCTGCGTTTTGAGTCAATGAAAGCTGTGTTTGAAGGTGAGAAAACCGTATTTGTGAATGCAGACTACATCAAAGAAATAATTGAAATTGTTCATTTTAAGAAGGAATTGAAAATTGAAAAACTGGTGATTGTTGGTGGATATGATGCCTGGATGATTCCGGAAATGCTCAAAGACAATAATATCAGCATCATGCTAAGAAGATTGCACAGCCTACCTGCCAGAGAAGAGGATGATGTAGATTTACCTTACAAACTCCCTAAACTACTCGATGAAGCAGGCATTCCTTTTTGCCTTGAGAACTCAGGTGACATGGAAGCTATGGGAACCAGAAATTTACCTTTTTATGCGGGTACGGCAGTAGCGTATGGTCTCGACTATGAAAAAGCGGTAGCCTCAATTACACTTAACACCGCTAGAATATTAGGAATCGATAATCGATTGGGATCCATTGAAAAGGGGAAGGAGGCCACTTTTATCATCTCAAAAGGAGATGCACTGGACATGCGAACCAATCTTGTTGAACATGCTTTTGTTCAAGGACAAGCCATTGACTTATCCAACCGACAACTTGATTTGTACAAGAAATATATGGATAAGTACGACTTAGAGATGCGTTAGTCACATTGTGGTCCGAATATCATTGGATGGTTTTTCGATTAGATAAATTTGCTGTATTTTGCACTATGCTTGCCATGAAGCATATTATTACAGGACTGCTACTACTGTTAGGAATCGGTTTGCACGCTCAAGTTGCGGATTTTACGGTTAATCCCGCACAGGGCTGCAGCATCCCGCACACCACTTTTTTTACGGATCAGTCTACCAACCCGGATACTTGGGCCTGGGATTTTGGTGATGGCAATACATCTACACTACAAAATCCCGTTCACAACTACACGAGCACAGGAACTTTTACCGTGGTTCTAACCATCACAGATACCATTTTGGGAACAACATCTTCTCATTCGGAAACGGTCACAGTGGGAGACTTTGTTGCACCAACAATTACATGTCCGGCTACCCAGAATGTCTTTTTCGATAGTCAATGCAGATTCACACTGCCAGATTACACATCTATGGCAACAGTAACAGACGTTTGTGACCCAAGCCCAACGTTGACACAATCACCGGCCATAGGGACTTTTATTTTTGGAAATACCAGTGTTACAATCACGGCAACAGATGCTTCAGGAAATTCCTCAAACTGCTCGTTTAATGTCAATCCAACGGACAATACTCCACCTAGCATTACTTGTCCGGGAACTCAGAATGATTTCTTTGACGGTAACTGTCAGTTTAGTTTACCAGATTACTCAACGATGGCTACTACGAGTGATAATTGCGCAACAACGGTCTCCGTGAGTCAAAGTCCGGCAGTTGGCACCCTTGTCTCAGCCAATACAACGATTACCTTAATCGCCGATGATGGCAATGGAAATGTGGCTGTTTGTACGTTCAATCTTACATTGAGTGATACCATTTCTCCAAGTGTGACGTGCCCTGGTAATCAGACAGTATCTTTTGATGCGAATTGCGAATACAGCATGGCGGATTTTACCTCAATGGCCAGTGCAACGGATAATTGTGGAGGGGTCACTCTAACGCAGTCTCCCACTTCAGGAACAACCATCACGAGCACTACCACGGTAACCATAACGGCAGAAGATGCTTCCGGCAATACCAGTACCTGTAACTTTGACGTGACGCCAGAGGACAACACGGAACCGAGTATCACATGTCCAGGCAATCAAACAGGTTTCCTGAATAGCAGCTGTGAGAATGCCTTGCCAGATTTTGCCTCTTTGACATCTGCCACAGATAATTGTGACCCAAATCCAAGCATTTCTCAATCTCCAGCGGTGGGATCAACGTACCAGGGAACTACACCATTTTCTGTTACCATGTATGCCCAGGATGTATCTGGAAATATTGATTCCTGTACCTTTACTTTTACCCCTCAGGATACCATTTCACCCAGTATCACCTGTCCGGGAAATATCAGCTCTTGCAATCCTGTCGTCAGTTTTGCACTGCCATCGGCTTCAGATAATTGCGGAACAGCACTCGTGACTCAAACAACTGGTTTGCCATCGGGCTCCAATTTCCCAGTTGGAATTACTACCAATACTTTTCAGGCAACAGATCTTTCCGGGAATACCAAAACCTGCTCATTTGATGTGGAGATATATGACATTCCGGACGTCACAGTCACGGGTACAGATCCATTGTGTGCCGGAGACGCTAATGGAAGTGCAGACGCCACAGTGATAGGAGGTACGCCGAACTATTTTTATGATTGGAGTAATGGTGCTTCTACTGAGGATTTGAGCGGCGTTTCAGCTGGAACCTATACGATAGTAGTAACTGATGACAATGGTTGCAAAGATTCTACCACAGTTACTTTAACAGATCCTCCGGGGGTTGAAGTATCAGGTTCGGTGACAAATGTTTCGTGCTTTGGTCAAAGCGATGGCGCAATTGATGCCGCAGCAACTGGAGGTACGGGAACCTTAACTTACATGTGGTCTACTGGTTCAAGTAATGAGGATGTAACTGGCCTGACCGGGGCAAGTTATACTTTGGTAGTGACTGATGGTAATAATTGTACTGTGTCAACGGATTTCACAGTGTCTGAACCAGATTCTATCTCCGTGTCTTATACCGCTTCAGAGTTTTCTCATGGGCACAATGTTTCCGTCAATGGCGCGAGTGATGGAGAAATTGATGTGAGTTTTTCCGGGGGTACTGGTCCCTATACCTACCTCTGGAGCAACGGTAGTACAGATTTAAATCAGGAAGATTTGCCTGCGGGAACGTATGTTTTGACCATTACGGATAATAATGGTTGCGAGAAAGTAGTGACCATTGTTCTGACGGAACCTGTTCCTGTTCAGCCTGCCAACGCCTTTAGTCCTAACGGAGATGGTATGAATGATTATTTCGTGATTAAGAATATTGAAGATTTTCCTGGCAACAAACTTAGCGTCATGAATAGATGGGGAGATGTAGTTTACAAAATGGAACCCTACTCCAATAATTGGGATGGTTCGGCAAACAGAGGTTTGAAGCTATACGGCAAGCAACTGCCTGAGGGCTCATATTTTTATATACTGGTATTGGAAAAAGGAACCAAGCCTATCAGAGGCTCAATTGTATTGAAGAGATGAGAGCATTGATTGTCGTCATATTAGTGTTGGGATTGGGATCTGTTAAGGCTCAAAATCGCGTGAGCTATAGCCAGTATATGCACAACCATGCATTGTTCAACCCAGCTTACACGGATTTATCTCACGATCTTGGAGCCATTGCTTTTGTCCGGCACCAATGGTATCAATTTGAAGGGGCTCCGGTGACTTATCATGGCAATGTATGGTACAATCTAAATCAGCACGGCTTTCAACTGCAATTACTTAAAACCAAAATCACCGCTTTCAAACATTTTGAAGCTGGCTTGGCATACAATTACAAGTTGTTCCTAGGGAATAATACGACCCTGGCTTTTGGTTTAAAAGCCAGCTACAATAGTCAGAGTGCTAACTATGGTGGACTCACTTATTTTGATGGTGGAGATCCGGCTTTGTCTGGTTCCGTAAAGAAAATCGGAGTGAATTTTGGAGCTGGTGCCTTCATTACGAACGACTATTGGCATGCCGGTGTTGGAGGTCCGTACTTATTTAATAATAGGCTGGTGACCAATACCGGTGGACTTTTTGATATTGCATACAATCACTTTTTCCTGACAGGCGGTTACAAAATGATTGATGAAATAGATTTCATGGCCTATCCAACTGCTTTGATCAAGATTGTTAAAGGGGCCCCATTGTCTGCTTCAGTTGATTTCAACATGCTGTTTCAGGAGCGTATTTGGGCCTCAGTAGGATATCGTTTAAACCACACAATGGTCTTGTCAGCTGGTGTCATTATATGGGATGATTTTAAAATCGTTTATTCATATGACCTGGGATTGGGCGGCGTGAATCGCTATGGAGGCATGACTCATGAAATTTCCTTGGGTTATGGCATGTCACTATACAATAATTCTTTCCAAAAGCGAAAATACCTGAACAACAAGGGTGGCTTCAAACGTTCTCACAGAAGAAAAGGCAAGAAAGCAGGTAAAGTGGACAACACAGTTCCGGATAGTGAATTGAAGAAAAGTAAGATTTAACGCTGAAATTGTATCCAAATAATCGGTGAACCCCCTCGTTCTATCAATTAAATCTACGCTTATCAACTTTGGCTCTATTTTGGTAAGTCTTAAAGAAAATTAGAAACCATGATGAAATTAATGACAATAGCAGTTTTGAGTTTAAGCCTGACCAGTTTGACCGCTCAAGAGCCTAAAGCAGGTGTCTTTGAAAAATCAATCCGCCACCATCATATAAGCGATCACATAGGAGACCAAATGTTTACTGTTGGTAGTGGGAAGGTGAGGTTCTCAAATTTGAGATTCGGGAAAGAGATAACCAGTGTTCCTGACAGTATTAAAACTGCAGTGCCTGTGGTTATCAATGAAAACTATGTAATGGCCAACGGAGATTCCGCCAAACAAAAAGTGGTCATGTTCTATGCAGATGTGGAAAACAAAAGACTTTATATCAATCCCGAGTACTTCACAAACCTACAAAAGTGTTATGCAGATGATGTTGTTGTTGGACCAATTGGAGGGGTTACTCAGGCATTTTTGGACCATGGGTTCTCTGGAAGTGACGTCATTGCGCTTTTGATGATGGCAGAAGTAGTGGGTACTTACCATCATTTGTACGCCAATGTTAGGCTTGTAAAAGAACAGGAAAAAGAGGGGCATTACAGAGCTCATTATAAAGCAACTCACCATTATTGCACCAATGATTGTTATGATGACGACTATCAATTCGATTTTGAAATGACCAAGTTGGGCTCAGATTATAGCATGAGTATCTTCTGAATTATGGATTTGGGTACGAAATCTCGTACAAAGTTTCTCGATTTGGTCTGACATAAATCCGCTGTTCCGAAATGATGTTTTTCCCATCATTTTCATATACTACCCGATCATTTTCGGTGCCATCTTCTTTATAGATGCGTTCCAATGTTTTAAAACCTTTTTTGTCGTAGTCGTAGCTTGTCAGACTAAAGTACCCACTGCCATACCTCTTAATCTCTTTTGATAATTGCCCGTCATTATAGGTGTACTCAATGGTATCTCCTCCTATGTTTGTCACAGATTGTTTTGTGCTATCCGAATTGTAAAGCGTTGTGGAAACCGTGTCGATCGTATACCTGCCAAATCGAATGTGATCCAAACGTTTGTTGCTGTAGGTATTTCGATTTCCTAAAGATTTAGAACTCTTTCCGTCAAAGTTGAAGAGTACAATGCCATCGCTTGTGGTTTCCTTCAATCCAACTAATTCACCTTTCTGATTAAAAGTTTCTACTCTGGTAAGGTTTTGATGATAATGTGTTTCTGGAGGATTGTGCCCATAATAAACCGGTTTAGCATAGTCCAGATTCAGGGTTATGCTCGTTGTGCTTCCGTATTTTTCTTTTTTGACAGTATCTAATCTACTGATCATTTGAAATGTAGTAGAGGGCATGCCAAAAGGATCGTTGTTATGCTGCATGATGCCATAATCACCATCGTATATTTTTGTAATTCTGGTAAGATGACCGCCTTGATAGTACTCGTTCAATTGCCTGCCCTGATTGTCATAAGTGTAGTAGGTGTAGCTGTTTACGTAGTTTTTATAGGGATCTGGTTTTGGTTGAGGTGCTTGTCCCTCTATGTACACAGTAGTTATACCATAAAGATGATTTGAGTGATTAGGATGCTTATGCTTAATTCGATCTAATTGCCCCTGATCATTATAGTAAAAGTACTTGATCCAATCCAGAGCTTCTTGTCCTTCAACCGGCATGGGTTCCTGACGAATTAATTTGCCAGTTTTGGAATAATAGTTTTTGGTATAATAGGTGAGTGCTTCCCGGTTATAATGTTCCGTCTTTTGAAGCAATCCATTTTTATAGATAAATCTTTTTTTGCTTTGAGGAGCTGATCTGCTATCCTCGAATTTGCTAGATATTAAGTCTCCCAGTTGGTTGTAAGAATAGAAATAGGTAAACTCGTCAAAATCGGTTCTGATCTTTTGTTTCGATGAATTGTAGGTATGGGTTTTGTACCAAACCGTTTTACCCAGGGAATCCAGATGTCCTTCTTTAGCCAACAAGCCTCTTGAATTATATTGGAATAGTTGAGTTCTTGATGATTTCATGTCTTCCGGAGATATGACTTCTGTGACTTCCTTTGTTTTTAAGCCATCAGAATTGTACGTATACCTGGTAATGGCATGGTATGAACGATATTGAGACTGGTACTCCTTTGTGCTCAATAGCCCCATAGAATTGTACCGTTTAGTTTCTGTATATTTTATTGAACTATCCTGATTGAGTTCTTGAAACTTAATGGGTCGATTGTGGTTATCTCGGGTAGTCTTAGTCCACCTTCCAATATTTAATTTAGTCTTGCGAAAACTGATTAATTCAATTTCAAAGCCATCTTCATTGTATGTGTATTCCGTCCAACCAGACATTTTTCCATTGTAGAATGATTCGGTTTTTATGTGCAGAGTATCTCGGTACACATATTTTTGAATGGAGGTATCAGGTTTTCGCATAGGGTGGTCTATTGATAAACTTTGCAAACTAACTTGTCCGGGCCAAAAGCCATTCGGGTAGCTTATTCGAGTAATTTCAACTGGTTTTGCCCCATTGTATGAGGTCAACGTCTCCTGTGACTTGTATCCGTGTGCGCCAAAACGAATTTCCTTAACAACCTGTCCTTCTTTATTGTAATGAGTCTCTAAGTTCAAATAGCCTTTTCCGTCATTGAATAAAGTAGGTCCGTCTCCACGACTATATTCTTTAACAATCTTGTATACCTTGTTTTGAGCATTCCCAGAAAAGCCAATTAACAATACCAGACATGTCAAAATCGATTTCATATCATTAAATTACTTTATTTCGGTGCAATGAGATCAATCTTAACAGGATGGTAACAATTGTCATTGACCGCAGAAGTGATTACACTCAACGATAAATTAAGTTCATTAGAGGCATAATTAGGTTTGAAACGGATTTATTCCGAATTTTAGGAACAGAAATTGTAATGAAGGCATGAAATCATGCTTCTCAGATGAGCGTTAAAATAAATACTATGATACAAAAGTTTACTTTGGCTATTGCCGCTATAGGAATATCGATGAGCGTTTCAGCTCAAAAAAAGATTGAAGTAGCAGAGACCAACCACTCGTTTTCTACTGGAAATCAAAATGCCTTAACGGTGGTAGTTTTCGGTGCGGATGCGGATGATGTTGAAAAAGCCTGGAAAAAGCAATTGAAAGACATTAAAGGAAAGGTGAAAGCCAAAAATGAAATTTTTGCGGATGATTGCAGAATCAAAAAAATGAGTGACAACACGTTTGATGTATACTCTGTTATTGAACCAACAGATGATGGGGTTAAAGTCATCGCAGGATTTGACCTTGGTGGTGCATACTTGAGTTCTTCAGAGCACAAAAGTGAATTTCCATTTGTAAAAGACATGATGTACAAGTTTGGCGTGAGTGAAACCAAAGCTGCAATTGGCAAAGTCATCAAAGAGGAAGAAAAGAAACTGGAGGAATTAACAGATGAAAAGGAAGATTTTGAAAAAGAAGTAGACGGTTTCAATAAAGACATTGAAGACTACAAGAAGAAAATTGCTGAAGCAGAGAAGAATATTGAGGATAAGAAAGAGGAGATTGAAAAGAAAAAGGAAGAAATCAAAACTCAGGAAGGCGTTGTTAAAGAAGTTCAAGAAAAACAAAAGGCTGTTAAATAATGATTGAATAGCCCTCGTTTTATAAAGCTTATTACATTTGATCCCGTTCCGACTAGTCGGAACGGGATTTTTTATGCTCTGGCCGTAGCTTCAGCATAAGCGTTGCGCCTGCGATAAACTATGGCGAAAATATGATGTCACAAAGTCGATTAAAATATTTTGCATTGCTGCACATCACTGTGTTTATCTTCGGATTTACAGGGATTTTAGGTAAGCAGATTTCTACAGATCAACCTCAATTGGATGCGATCAACGTGGTGCTATATAGAATGTTTATTGCGGCCATTGGTCTGTGGATTTATATGAAATTCATGAAGATCAGGTTCAAAGCGCCCTCAAAAGAATTGCTAAAAATGGTGGGGGTAGGAGCAATCATTGCCGGACATTGGATCACATTTTTTGCGTCAATTGAAGAGTCGAATGTATCGGTTGCTTTGGCATGTATCTCTTCGGCTACTTTGTTCACCTCTATCCTGGAACCCCTTATCCTAAAACGCAAATTCGATCCTTCGGAATTGCTTATTGGCATTGCAACCATTGTCGGGATCTACATCATTACAGTGGCGACCAGCGATGACGGACTAGATTATACTTTAGGAATTGTGCTCAGTGTAGTCAGTGCTTTTCTGGCGGCTACGTTTGGTGTATTCAATGCAAAATTGGGTGTTGACAATGATCCGGAAGAAATTTCCGTTGTTGAGATGATCAGTGGCGGTTTTTTCACGCTCTTATTTGCATTGATATCTAACCATCATTTGCTCGGACCCTCAGAAATTTCGGATGGTAATTGGTTTAGATTGATTTTATTGGGACTCATTGCTACCTCCTTTGCTTTTGTGGCTACCGTTGCCATTATGCGAGTTTTAACACCCTTTACTGTGGCTTTATCTATTAATCTGGAGCCGATTTATGCCATCATTTTGGCTTTAATCCTATTCCCAAACTCGGAAAAAATGTCTCCATTGTTTTATGTTGGAGCAAGCATCATCATCGGTTCAATTGCAGTGAATGCGGTTCTCAAAAAACGGAGACGGCAGAAAGCAAAGAAAATGGCTGCTCATTCGGAAATATAAATCCGCTTTACTCTGCTGGAAACAGAAGTCAGCGCCTCATATGCAATGGTGTCCATCATAGCGGCAAAATCCATAACAGATTGTTGTTCTCCAAAAATCTCAATGTCATCACCTTCTTCAATCGAAAGATCACCGATACTCAACATAGTCATATCCATACACACCTTTCCAATGATGGGCAGCTGTTGTCCGGTTTTGCAATGTATCAGTCGTCCTTTGCCATTGCTGAGCTGTCTTTTTAAACCATCTGCATAGCCAATTGGAATGATACCGATTTGTCCATCTTTACTCAACTTATCAGTTAAACCGTAACTCACACCTTCACCTGCTTTAACCGTTTTTATCTGAGTAATTTTGGTCTTAAGTGAAGACACTGGTTTTAAGTTTAAACCCGAATCCCCAGCTAAACCATATAAACCTAGCCCCAATCTCACCATGTTAAAATGTGCTTCCGGATAATGGCTAATGCCAGAAGAATTGCAGATGTGTCGTTGAATGGGGTAATTCAGTTTTTCGATTAATAGGTTGCTCCAAACCTTAAATTTCTCAATTTGCTTAAGCGTTGAATGTCTTTCTGAAGGATCATCTGCTGCCGCTAAATGTGAAAAGATACTGCTGACCTTCACTTCTGGTTGGGACAGAATTTGATTGCTCAATTCTTGTAAATCTTCTTCATCAAACCCCAGACGGTGCATGCCAGTATCAAGCTCCAAATGAATAGGATAGGCAGTAAGTTGTTTTTGGATAAGCACACGGATAAAATCATCTAATTGATTCAAACTATAAATCACCGGTTCCAATCGATGATCAATCAACTTAGAGAAATTGGCTCGGTCGGAATTCATCACCATCACCGGAATCTCAATGCCCGCTTCACGGATTTTAATGCCTTCAACCGTGTAGGCCACCCCAAAATAATCGATCCTTTGATCTGCCAGATGTCTCAAAACCTCATGTTCACCTGCACCATATGCCATGGCCTTCACCATGCACATCAATTTGGTGTCTTTTTTAAGGAGCGATTTGTATGCCGTTAAATTATGTGTGAGGTGATTTAGGTTGATTTCAAGGCGTGTATTGTGGGGCGTATTTTCAAAAATCTCCAGTAACCGCTCGAACCTGAATTTTCTGGCGCCTTTGATTAAAATCCAAGAGTTGGAAAAGGTGAGAGGATCTATGGTCGGAATGGCATCATCCAGACTGGAATAATGCTCCAAATGGCTGCCATTATATAGATGTTTGAAAGCCGCAATATCGTCTCCAATTAGAATCAACCGATCTAAAGATGCTTGATTCAAAAAATCAAAAACCGCCTCATAAGTTGTCTCGGCACTTCCCCGGTCCCTTTGGATACTGCTCAGAATTACTGCTTTTTTCCCAGTTGCCATTTTGTTTAACTGGTTCAAAGCCATGCTCAAACCGCCAACGTCAGAGTTATAGGCGTCATTGATGATCTTACTGTTGTTAATGCCATCAAGCAGTTCTAACCTAAGAGCAATGGGCGGCAAATCAGCCATGTGTTCAATGATGGTTGACCAGGGGCAATTGAATGCACGGGCCACTTTCATAATAGTCAGGCTATTTCGAATAGCTGCATCATCTGTAAATGGAATTTTGACGGTGCGTTTATCGGTTCCTTCAATTACATGGATAACTGCAGTATTGTCTTCAATCTTAACACTTTCAACATGCAAAGTGTCATCTTCATAGGAGATGAGTTCTGAGTCTTTGAAAAGCAAACTTTTCTCCTTTTTCAATTGATTGAGATCCTCGAAATTTTCAAGATGAGAAGAGCCTATATGAGTTAAAACACCATGGGTTGGTTGAATAATCCTTTGGAGTGTCTGCATTTCGCCAGGTTTAGAAATGCCGGCTTCAAAAATGCCAAGCGTATGGTCTGGTCTGAGTTGCAAGATGGACAAAGGGACACCAACTTGAGAGTTATAACTTTTGGGGCTTCTACAGATGTTATAATTTTCTTTCAATACATGATACAACCATTCCTTGACAATGGTTTTTCCATTACTTCCTGTGATTCCTATAACGGGGATGTTGAATTGTTCACGATGGTGTTGCGCAATTTTTTGAAGTGCAGATAGCCCGTCATCCACCTGAATAAAATGGGCTTCCGGAAAGCGTTTGGTTTCAATAGACTCACTGATGATAAAAGCACGTTGACCAGCATCATATAATTCATCTACAAAATCATTTGCATTGTGATTCCCCCCTTTGATAGCTATAAATAAAGCGCTTTCTTGACCGTGAAAGGACCTGCTGTCAATAAAAACAGAATGCACTGGATAACTGTTCTCATAATTCAGAATCTGTCCATCAACAATTTCAGCAATATTTTCGAGATCATACATCACTGGCCGCAAATTACGAAAAAGCCACGGTGCATGTTGTATGAAATGATTATTCGCGTCAGAAGACAAATAATTGATGCTTATTTTACCGCACTTTACTCTGCAATTACCCTGGTACCGGGCAAAGAATCATGCCACCCAATACCACTTTCTCCCAGAAATGAAAAGGCCTCAAATGGAATGAATCTGGCAAAACTTCTGCCCAATATCTGCCCGGGAGAGGGCTTGCCTCCCTCCAAATCAACAACCCTTGTTTTAGTGATCATTTTTCCAACGGTTTTACCAGTAGTCACTTCCATTAAAAAATAATATACCAAATACATTAGGTAAGAGAGAATGTTGAGTTGCAAATCATCTTCCAGGATTTCTTCCTGACCAGTAAATCCCAACAAAAGACCCAGCAAAAATCCACCAACCAAAAAGATGATAACAAAGTCTATCAGCGAATTGGCAAGTCTTTGTCCTTTGCTGGCAATGTTCAGTTGCCTTTTTACCTCCTCTTCCTGGAAGTCAATTACTTCAGTTTCTGACATTATTTTTCGTTTAGTTTTTCAAACCTTTGAGCATCAATAAAAGCTTCTCTGGATAACGGTTCGTAGATGTCTTTCTCTCCTAGTTCAACTACCTCATTGCCACCTGCTATTCTGTGAGAATAATTGGCCAATTTCCCTGTTTTCATGCAAATCGCATGAACTTTGGATACATATTCGGCAATGGCCATCATATTTGGCATTGGACCAAAAGGTTTTCCCTGAAAATCCATGTCAAGCCCGGCTACAATAACTCTGATGCCTGCATTGGCGAGCTCATTACATACGTCTGGTAAACCCATGTCAAAAAATTGCCCCTCATCAATTCCAATTACCTCTGCGCCATCAATTAATTTGAGAATATCATGCGCTTTATCCACCGGCTGGGATACAATCTCTCTTCCATCATGACTGACCACTTTGATTTCATGATATCGGGTGTCTACTTTGGGTTTGAAAATTTTTATTTTCTGCTGGGCATATTCTGCACGTTTCAGTCGTCTGATCAGTTCTTCTGTTTTGCCGGAAAACATGGAACCACAGACCACTTCAATCCAACCTACTTTTCTATGTCGTTTACCTGTGTCTTCAAGAAACATAAGCGTGCATTTTGGGCAAAATATGTAGATAACTTACCCGTTATTATTATTTGAGGTGATGAAAAATGTATAATTTTATCCCCCGTTGAAAGCCTTCCAAATTTATGGGTTTTGATTGAGTGCTTTCGATAGAAATTACGAACATTATGAGCAGTAATCAACAATACAAAAGCATGCTTGAGTTGGCAAATGCCATTCAGGAGAAGATAGGTCAACTGGAAGCAGGATCGATCAGTGAAGAAGAATTGAATCTGACCCTTGAAGAAACCAGAACCCTCTATGATCGTTTGGTAGTCGTTCAATACAAGGCTTTTGAAAAAAGTGTGAAAGGGGAAGCACCTGTCGAAGATGCTGTGGCTCCTGTGGCTGAACCGAAACCTGAAAAAGTTGAAACACCTGCTGAGTCGGAACCAGAACCAGAACCGGAAAATGACCTGTTTGGAGGTTTTAAGTTCACTTTAAACACGAAAGAGGACAAGGAAAACGAGCTGAAGTCTTCCCCAGGCAATACACAGAAGCCACCTAAAACCACTCCTAAAATAACTCCAGGAAAGCAGGAATCTATTCCAATGCCAGAGCAACCGCTGCCATTCAATAATCCTAACCCACCAAAGTCGGTTGAATCGGCTCCAGTTGAACCTGTAAAAGAAGAGGAACCAGCTGCAGCTGCCGAAAACCAGATTAACATCATCGATCAGATTGATGAGGCACCAACACCTAAATCCTTAAACGATCAGCTGGCGGCTAATCAATCAGGAGATAACCTGGCAAAAAAACTGGCTATGCAGCCAATCGATAATTTGAAAACTTCCATAGGCATTAATCAAAAATTTCTCTTCATGAATGACTTATTCAAAGGAGAGCATATGGATTTTCATGCTGTGATTGATAGAATTGATGCTATGACAGAATCTGAGGAAGCCATGACATATTTGGTTCAGTTAAGGGAACAGTATAATTGGGACATGGAAAGTGAATCTGCTTTGAATTTTACGGAACTGGTTGAACGCAGATTCCTGTGATGAGAGCACTCCTCTTTCTGATTGCATATTTACCACTTGTCGCTGTTGGGCAGCAAAAAAAAGCTCAAAAGTATGTGTACGATCTAGCATCACCAGAGTTTTATGGGAGAGGTTATACGCATGGAGGGGATAGCCTGGCTGCCAACTACATCAGATCTAAGTTTAAGACATTTGGACTCCAGACCTTTGATGATTCTTTCTATCAGTATTTCAAACTCAACGTCAATACTTTTCCGGGTACAATAAACCTAAGCATTGATAATAAGGATTTGGAAGCCGGAAAGGATTTCATTGTCGATCCGTATAGTGGCTCCGCAGATGGCGAGTTTGATCTGTTTTTAATCAATTCACAGAATGTCTTTTCCTTTGAATCATTCATTCAACAAAATGCGGAAGACATCCGTGACAATAAATGGGCGGTTATCATTCATCCGGGTGAGGAAGCTGATAATCCCGATTCATTGCTCAAATACCAGTCATTGAAGTATCAGTTGTCTCAAATCATGCCGGTATTTTATGTGAACGACAAAAAACTGACTTGGGGTGCGGCACGTGAGCATACCCGATTTCCAATTATTGAACTCAAAAGTGAATTGGTTCTTGAAGAAAATCGTGTGCAGTTATCAATCAAAAACAAATTCATTGAGGCCTATCAATCCCAAAATGTCATTGGGTACATACCCGGCAGTAAAAAGTGCAAAGCCAAAAAACACTTCAAAGTCATCACTGCTCATTACGATCATCTAGGAGAAATGGGGGACAAGGCTTATATTCCAGGGGCAAACGACAATGCCAGTGGGTGTGCCATGCTCCTTAGTTTGGCTCAATACTATGCAGAAAATCCACCCAAGGACTATTCAGTTGTGTTTATGGCTTTTGGTGGCGAAGAAGCGGGATTGGTTGGCTCAAAATATTACACTGAGAACCCTCTGTTTCCTTTGTCTAAGATCGATTTTTTGCTGAATTTGGATCTTCAGGGAACCGGAGAGGAAGGCATTACAGTGGTGAATGCCACGCTGCACCAAAAAGAATTTCAAACACTTTTAGAAATCAATAAGGGGCAGGATTATCTGAGTAAAATTAAGAAGCGCGGACCGGCTCAAAATAGCGACCATTATTTCTTTACTAAAAAAGGTGTTCCGGCA
Source organism: Bacteroidia bacterium (assembly GCA_030433115.1). Classification (GTDB taxonomy): domain Bacteria; phylum Bacteroidota; class Bacteroidia; order Flavobacteriales_D; family JAUILH01; genus JAUILH01. Next base: position 49,526 of record JAUILH010000004.1, read on the forward strand.
TTCTTCATTTATACCATGGGTGGTATTTCAGCGTACCACGACATTTATGATAAAGCAGAAACCTTGCCTTTAACAGAGTTCAACGATTTGTTTAAGTTGTATATTGAGTTCCTCGAAAAGATTTAAAATGGTACGAATCATCTTCTATAAACTCAAAAAAATTGGTCGTTATGCGCTCATCTCCCTGTTGCTAAGTTTGGTGCTTTTCATTGGGAATTATAACCTGAGTTCACTATTCATTTGGTTCTGGTCGTTATCTCTTGGGGTTTTCGTTGGACTATTTGAAGAGTTTGTTGTGGGGCGATGGTTATTGAAGCGAGCTGCAATTTGGCAAGTTATAATTCGCGTATTGGTGATCAATGTATTTGCTTTTTCTATGTTGATGCTAATAGCTTTTTGGGAATTGGGCGAACTGAATTTTAGTAAGATATTTGGAGCAGCTGCCAATGTGGAAGATCAACGCTATTTGAGAATGACTTACAACGCTTTTATCATCTCAATTCTCCTGATTTTTTACTTTCAAATGGAAGCCTTTGTTGGCCGTAAAATGTTTGGAAACTACCTGCTGGGGAGGTATGCTTTGCCTAGAGAGGAGGAACGAATTTTTATGTTCATAGACATGCAGGATTCCACCACTCATGCTGAGCGAATGAGTAATGACCTATTCTACGAATTGGTGAACGATTGTTTTTATTTGGTGACAAGTCCCGTGCTTAAAACTAAGGCTGAAATCCTAAAATATGTGGGAGATGAGATCATTTTTACCTGGCCCATGAAGGACGGTTTAAAAAACAATAATTGTATCGAGATCATTGTAAGTTACCGTAGAATTCTGGAAAGCAAAAAAGCATACTTTGAAGAGAAATATGGATTTGTGCCCTTTTTTAAAGCTGGTGTGCATGGCGGAAAGTGCATTGGTGCGGAAGTGGGACACTTAAAGAAAGCCATAGATTTTAGCGGAGATGTGCTGAGCACGGCTGCCAGAATTCAAGGCGTGTGCAATGAGCACAAAGCCGAACTATTGGTGTCAAAATCTTTGTTTGAGAAACTTCCCAATAAGAATAAATACCAAATCGAATCTGTTGGTGGACTTGACTTGAAAGGAAAAGAAGAATCTGTTGAGGTGATTAAGGTGATTTTGTAATCAAACCCAGTTTTCTTTTATTTCGCTTCAGACATTTTCGATTGTTCTACTTTTTCAGGTGCGTTTAGCAGCTTTTTAGAGTCATCTTGATCATATAAATGCGGCATGAAGTAGCTACCTTTTTGGCCCTCTCTTTTCTCAACTTCAACGTCACGTTTTTCCGGGTGCTTCTGTAAATAAAGGTCATTTCTTTCTGCATAAACTGCCCATGACACTTCCTTGCCCTCAATGCCTCCGCTCACCACAAAACTCTGGTTGTTGTCGACTTTGGTTTTCACAAACAATGGCATGTATGCTCCAACTGGAGTTAATTGGTAACTCACATTGCGGTTAATGTCACTGAAGTATTCCGGTAGTTGAATAGTCGCATTCCCGTTTGCATCAAATGTAGCAGTGCCTCTATAGACATTGAGTACTTCATTGGATTCAAGGCTAAAATGCTTAAGGACCTTGTTTTCCGGATCGGAAGGATGATCAATACTAAAAGTCTTCACACCAGTGGCCCCTAAGTCCCCGTTAGAAAAAACTCCATACGCGCCTGCAACTGCCCCAGCATATCGGTCTTCACCAACTACACCAAGATAACCTCTGCCTCCAACGCCCACACCATTGCCCAAAGGCGCAATGTTATCAAGGTTTTCGCCATATACTGCATTGCCTGTTGATTGACCTGTTTGACCAACGACTCCGTTAAATCCTATTCCGAGCACACCATGTCCGCCGTTAGTTCTTAGATTGCTTCCATAAACAGCAGATTCAGATGTGGCAGCAGCATCAACTTGTCCGGCAACGCCCCAGGCAGCACCGGTTGAATTTCCGGTAACAGCAGCAGCAATCGTAGATGTACTGTTCGTAGAAGATTGGATTGGAGAAAAGGTGTTACCAGCATTGGTGTTGTTTGTAATGATTGACACACCTGTATTGCTATTTTCTACGCGCAAACCAGCACTGTTAGTTCCTGCAGTTGAGATGCTCACTTCTCCTGCATCCGCATCAATTGTTCGTCCCATTCCGGCACCCCCAAAATCATAGGCTTGATCAAGAGTACCGCCTCCACCAGGCAATGTAATGGTGTTTCCTCCACTGATACTGATGTCGTTCCCAGATAATGATAGACTCTGAATTTCGTTTAATGGGTCCGCATCCGCATCATCTGTATTAATTGTGATCGTGTTGCCACTGCTTATTGAGATGTCATTGCTGCTGATAGACAGGCTCTGGATCTCGTTCAAAGGATCTGCATCTGCATCATCAGCATTGCTTACAGACTCGGCATGAAGGGCGTAAGGCACACTCAATAATTGGCTGGTACCCGTAATTGTATAACTTGTTCCTCCTGTAGGATCAATCTCGGACTTGATGAAGTAAGGTCCCGCACTCCAATCTATGGTACTCATATCTCCGGATACCAATACACCTCCACCAATTTGTAAAGACAATAACCCATTGACATTGGTGCTGACAGCATGCGTTTCAACGTAAACCGGCGTTCCGGAAGTCGATCCTTGCAATATGCTGATCTGTGTGCCTACCGATTGATTGGTGACCAGTGCATTACTGGAATTTCTTACAACTGATTGATAGCTGATTCTGTTGGGAGATTGTGCCCAGCTTGCACCAAACAATAGTGTTAATAGAAATGTGATTGAAAGGATTTTCATGATTTATTGTTTTAGAATCTTAAACGTTTGATCGGCTTGACCTTTGTGGTAGATTGTGATAAAATAATTGGATTTAGCCAAACCTGTCATGTCGATAATGGTTTGACTGGACTGAATGTCTGATAGCTTGATTAATTTACCGTTGTTGTCTGTTAAATGGAATGATAGATTGGATAAATCACCGGCTTCTGTTTCAAGTACCAGGGCATCCGTAGTAGGATTGGGGTAGACAGAGAAAGAAAAAGTGTTTTGATCCTCTATTCCGTCAATGATGTAAATCTCGTAAGCGTGTTGTACGCCTTGTGCTTCTGTGTCTCCACTACCATGGGTGATATAAACAACCTGACCAACACTGTAGCTATTGGAACCACCAGAGCCGGAAGCATTGCCGCCACTGCTATTAATGGATTCCTGTCCGTAGATGTGCCCGAATACACAGACAAATAGAGTAAAAAGTAAGCTGAATTTGAGGCGCATAGTACAGGTAATTGAGTTCCTGTTTACAAAGTAGTGATTTTTTGGTCTTGGGAAAACATTTGAAAAATCTATTACATGATCCCTACTCAGGTGCAGTAAATTTAACGGGCAAAGTCATTGATTGACTGGTTGGTGTGCCGTTAACTGTGGCAGGGGACCATTTGGGCATGAGTTTGATACATCTGAGCACCTCAGCATCAAAATCTGGTTCCAGGCTTTTTACAATTACCGGATTAACCACCATGCCTTTGTCGTTAACGGTGAAACTTGCCACAACCTTACCGCTCACTTGTTTGGTTTTAGCAGACTCCGGAACCCGCATTTTTGAATACAACCATTGGTAAATATCCTGACCAAATTCGGCCTCCGTAGTGATTTGTTCTTTCTGTTCGACTCCAGACTTATTGGATGACCCAACATTATTTTCGTCTGTGGCATCTGCCTCCAAAAAATCTTCAGTATCGTCTTTATATTCTATAGTATCTGCCATGCCCGAATTGTTCTGTGGCTGGTATGCTGAAAATCCTTCTTCAGTCACATGATAAAGCATGGAGTCACATTCTAATAAAACGCCAGCTTCATTGTAAGGCGTAAAATAAAGTTGAATCTCATTACAAGGCAGGTTCCACAACTTAATGGTGTCTCCCGAGGAACTTAGAAGCATTTCAATTGAGGGTTCATTGCCATTGGTCATTGGGCATACCATGAATGTTTGAGAGCCGTAGTCGCCATAAGTGGTGTCATCATTCTCAATCATCATTTTACCCTGATAATCCTCAAACATACTGGGAGGTAGACAGGCAATCATGGTGCAGTTACTTTCCTCAACTTCCTCCGTGATAACAGTTTCAATGTCACCTCTTTTCTTATCTTTCTTAAGTTTTTCTTCAAGATCGGGAAGGTTGAAAATTGCGATCAGAAAAGCGACTAATAGCAACCCGGAACCAATGATCATAAACCACATTAGGATGTTCCAGTTGCGTTCTTTTCTGCTTCTGTTTTTGCCGGTTCTTTGAGGTGTATAATCCCTGAGGTCTTCCGATTTAATCTGGCTGTCTATGGCAGAAAACTCAGCCTTAAGAATGCGGGGTGTGACAGCTTCAATGCCCAGAACCATGTCTCTATATTCGTTGAAAGCGGCCCTCAGTTCCGGATCCGTTTTCAGAGTTTCGTCCAGATGAAGGCGTTCTCGCGTACTCAATTCTCCATTGAAGTATCGGTCAAATAAATCTATATGATCTTCATTAGCCTTCACTCAATATCATAGATTTAAGTTTCTTCATGCACTTGTATTTTTGGGATTTGGCATGATTCGCATTCGTATACCCCAGGTTTTTAGCGATTTCCGTCATCGACCGTTTCAGGTAGTAAAATTGCTGAAGAAGTGTTTTACACGGGTCTCCCATGGCGGCCAGTTGTTTTTCCAGTCTGTCTAACCTTTCATCATGCGCCTTTTTTCTTTCAACTGCTGTTTCGTCACTTTCAAGATAATCTTCAAAATCTGTAATGGTTTTCAAGCCTTTTCTTTTTCTGGCTCTGCTATACCATATGTTTCTGGCAACCGAATAAATGAAAGTCTTTATGCTGGCTTTGAGCACAAAATCGGCCTGACGACTCTTGTTAATGAGCACTAAAATGGTGTCTTGAAAAACATCTCGGGCATCTTCTTCAGTCCCCTGATTGTTTTCAACCAAATACTTGACCATGCCAAAGTAGTTAACAAAAAGTGTTTGATACACTTTAGAATCTCCCTGTCTCAGGTTTTCTATGATGTCGTGGTTGTCCAAAAAGGTTCCTTCTTTTCCTAGTTGATGTCAAAGATAGAAAAAGGTAAACCGCTGAGATGAAATTATTGGTTGAATATGAATTTTAGGCTGAAACCATCTGCGGTATCGTAAAATTCAATATCCATTCCGCTTCCCGCCCAGGCACCGTCACCCTGAGAAAGGTACCTTTTGTTGAGCAGTTTAGTTATTTTTTTACTGAGTTCATCGATTTTAGCGCTAGATGTAAGATACCCTTCAACTGTGCACGCAAGCACCATGTCACCATCTTCTTCAAACTTGATTTCAGCATAGTTGTCCGGACTTAAAAAAACAACAGAGAAAACATTGCCTACCTGATCATAAAACAAATTTTCAGGCTTTTTCTTTAGAAGTTTTGCTTTAGCTTGAGAGTAAGAGCTCATTGGCTTAACATTCAATGCCATTTTTCCTTTTTTGGAAATACCAAGATCATCGATCATGTCATCTACCGACTGAGCTGAAATACCTTGAAAGAAAAATATCAATAATAGAATCCCGAAAGTTTTCATGAGTTGAGGAGTTATAAAAATTGTGACACAATAATACGGAATTCTTGTTTTTCTATTTGATCAGGTATCAAGTCTATCTGCCACCAGAAAAGTTCTGTGTGCCCAAACAAGATGAAGTTGATTTTCTCAATGCCATGCCGCATCCCAGGTAGTTGAATTCTTTTGAGAGAATGTTTTTTCTGTGGCCCGGAGAATCCATCCACATATCCACGAAAGCGTAGGCCACTTCCAGGTAGGTAGAACCGTAGTAGGATACTTTTGCAATGTTCTCGGCTTTCTGACCGTCACCCACGCCAAATCGAGCCATGCGCATGCCAGGGTCTCTTTTGCTCCCGTCTTTAGGATTGATATGGGAGTAGAAATTGTCACGAGCCATGTCTTCACTGTGCATGTCGGCTGCTTTTCTTAATGAGCTGCTGTGCTTGAATGGAGAACGGTTATGAGCCACTCTCTTTTCATTCGTAACATAAAAAATACACGCGTCCAAAAGTGCCTGGTCGAAATTGTTATCATCTATTTTTTCCTTGATTTGAGGTAGCTTCATGAAGGCTTGTCTACTGGTTGTTTTGTAGTCGCTATCACGCCATTTTTTTGATGAATTTCCGGAACCGGATGTGTTCGACCAAGCTTCTAATTCGGGCGTATTTTGAGAAGCACCATTGGATTCGATTCCAGGTTCAGTCTGACTGCCTTCATGATTTTCCCAATTGTCTACTGCATACTCATGCAGACGGTATTTCGCTAGGAAAAATTCTGTGTTTCCAGAGTATTCAGGAGCTTTTCTGGTCGAGCCAAACTCTTTTGGGTCCAATACATAGGATCTGCCTTCACCAAAGAGTAGGAATGTGTTTTTACGAATGTCCAGATGAACAAAAAAGTTTGCGGTACCACAGCTAGACTTATAAAAGCCATTGTTCTTACCGTCTTTATTCCCAAAAACGTGGCTGTCGATTTTTTGACCGTAGCTATTGAATTTTTCGAAATAAACGGACCACCACAAGCCTTCAGAGCAATGAGCTCTGGTAGTATAAATCTCTCCGTTGGAAGGGTCAATTTGAAGTGATTCGCCATAATTGCCACCATTTTTCTTGTCTCTTGACTCCAACGCTTTTACCCATTTCAATTTGCCTGAAGAAGCATATTGAGCAATAAATGCCTGATTTCGGTTTCCATAAGTTTTCGACAATTTTTCACTTTGGTTGATGCCAAAAGTAGATTTGGAAGAACAAGTTCCGAGCACCGTTACATTATGATTCGCATCTACGCTGATGGAAGCGATTTCCTCTGATTGAGAGCTTCTGATCAGGTTTGCCCAAATCATCTCTCCTGTACTGGCATCAAGGCAAGCTACCATAGCTTCAGTGTTGTAGAAGTAATCTTTGTCTTTTTTGATGGCAGCATAGTTTTTTTGCGAACCATCCTTGAAGTTCAAGCTGATCTCATAGTCGCCTGAAATACTTGTTCCAAGGTATAGTTTGTCTCCTTTCAATTGAATAGAACCCGGTGTGTTGCCATTAGGCAGATATTTTCTGTAGATTTCCTCTCCGCTTGGACTGATCTTTGCCACATTGGCCGGATAGCTGATTAAGTAACTGTTCCCTTTCGAATCAACCACAAAGTCTCTGGTGCTGCTATAAAAACCACTTGTATACGAACGGGCCCAAATAAGCTGTCCTGTTTTGTCGTATTTGGCCAAAAAATCCACAGTACTTTCGCTTTCAATATAGTCAGTGTCGCTTGATAAATCCATGTCCTGCTTTCCTTTGTGAACTCCAAAGACATAGATGTTTCCTGATGGGTCTAATTCAATTTTTTCTGCACTTAAGTAACCACCACCTTTTACCGGTGAGTCGAATGGTTTGATCCACTGCAGTCGTCCTGTGGGATCAAATTTTCCAAAAAAGTAGGTGGTACCAGATGCTTTTGAACCGCATGAATAGTGATTGCCATTCATGTTCAGAGCTTTTCTGAAAAAACCTACCGCAAAGATGTTTCCGGATTGGTCTAGTTCTATGTCCAGAAGTCCTTTGTCGTTGTCTTCAATTGTTTGTCTTTCCGTCTGGTCAGATGAAAAATTGAGGAATTCTAAGTTGGAACTTAAATTTGATTGTGCTACGCTTACCTCTGGGGTTAAGCCAATGAAGGAGCTAGTTAAACTGAGAGCTATAAACTGTTTGGAAATACTTGCGAATGTCATGTTAACTATATAAATGAATAATCAGATTTGCTTTGGTCAATATTACGGCTCAGATAAGAGGTGGTTGTGGGTATATGTACTCAAATATTGGTTAAGATACCTGAAATAGCTTGCTGAGAAGAGCGAATAATCAAAATTGGTGTGATTTTGGCTGCGGTTTATTTAATTTGCTGGTATTAATGAGAATCACTTTCTCCATACTATGTTGTCTCTTCCTTGTTATTTCAAGAGCACAGGAGGCGCCTGATTATATCTCCAGGATTGAAAGTTTCGAGTCCTATGAGATGCTTCAAGGCAATCCCTTGTCTACTAAGTTTGGAGACGTAAAATCTTTAAAGGTAGCATATCAATATAAAGATGATGTTTTGTACTTCATGAACTCTACCAGATTTAAGTACCATCTGGAATTTTGTGAGGAGGTCTTGAACTATTACAAGGGCAGTTTCAATTTCAATTACGACAATTACACCAAAACAGAAGGTCGTGATTATATTTTGGCAAATATCAACTTCTATTCCAGCGACAGCATATTCACCTTGGAATTCTCTATTGCGGATCAAATTAAAGTATCGGATATTGAAATGTTGTATGGCAAATTGAAAACCCACTTTCTGCTCACAGATTCACTAAAGCTATTCCTGAATACCTCTCAATTGGAGAATAGATTTAAAAAGTCAGGATCTAAATTGCCTTCAATAGGTGTTGACGAGATATATGCTGGACAAACCTTTCAATCAATACAGCCGGGGACTTCATATGGCATACTGAAGTTTGTGGATATTCAGGACGTGCATCATCAAATTTGGTCAAATAACATCATTGTGATGAAGGGAACACCCAATGAATTATCATTGGTGCAAGGTGTTATTGCTAATGATATGCAAACCCCATTGAGTCACATCTCCATATTATGTAAGAATAGAAAAACACCGTTTTCAGCACATAAAAACGCCTGGAATGATTCTCTGCTGAGGAGTTTGGAGGGACAGTATGTTCGTTTGACAGTGAATTCCTACAATTACCAAATAAAGCCTGTTCCGGAAGACTCTGCCAAGGCGTTTTTGGCCAAGCATTTGAAACCAAAGCTGAGCCATGAGTTGATGATTGATTTGGACCAACAAGACATCATTGATGGAAAAGACCTGGGATATGAAGACATCATTCAGGTGGGTGCGAAAGCCGCTAATTTTGGAGAGCTCATTAAAGCCAGTAAAAAGAAAGGAGCCAAATTCAAAACACCTGAAAATGCCTTTGCCATTCCTTTTTACTATTATATGGAACACCTTGAGCGCTCGGGAGCACAGGGCCTAATAGATAGCTTGTTGCATTTGGACTATGATGATCATTCAACTCAAGTGGACCTCTTGAAAGCAATCAGAAAGCGAATAAAGGCAACTGCTGTCGACTCAAATCTGGTTAAACTCATTGAAAATAGGTTAAAGATGCACCCTGAATACACCAGCTATCGATTCCGGTCGTCCACCAATGCAGAAGATATTGAAGGATTTAATGGAGCAGGTTTATATACGTCCACGAGTGTAATCCCAGGACATGAGAAAAAAACGGTAGAGCGTGGACTCCGGAAAGTGTGGGCAGGTATCTGGAATGATCGGGCGTTTTTTGAGCGACTTTACTTTGGAATTGATCAAAAGAATGTAGCCATTGGTGTACTTGTCCATAGAGGATTTCCGGATGAGCTGGCAAATGGAGTGTCTATTACGCACAATATATACCGACCAGCCAATCTTGGATTTGTCATCAACGTTCAGAAAGGAGATATTCCGGTCGTGAACCCTCCTCTAGGAGTGGTATGTGATCAATTGATTTGTTACTCCGATACTGACAATACCTTCTACAACCCTAAAAGAATAGTGGAGTATATTTCCAAATCTTCCGAAAATGAAGGGGATCAGGTGTTGGATGACAAACAGGTTGTATTGCTTACTAAGGAACTGGCTAAAGTCAAAAAACACTTTTATAGAAAGGTCAATAAAAATTGGTTGAAGTACGATTATCAGAGTTTTGTGCTTGACATTGAATTCAAACTGGATAAATCCGGGTATTTTTATATCAAACAGGCAAGACCATTTTAAAATCTGCTAACTTTGTAGCATGACAGATCAGGATGTTAAACTGCCCAATTATCCAGCGTTTTTCGTGTTGTTGCTCACTTTTGTGCCCCTCATCATTATTGAAATGAGTTCGGCGAGCTATGTGTTTTCAAGTGATTTTTATAACACTTTACGCGAAAATTTTGGCTTTTTCCTGTTCTTTCAACTAATCCTATATGGTTTCACCTTTAGTCAATCCATCATTCAATATGATCAAATTCCCAGAACGCATCACGTGGGATTGGTTGTTTTGTTGTCCACATTTGGCTTCTCAATTATTGCGTTAATCATCTCCTGGATGGGCTATTTTAATGCTGGGATGCATACCTTCATCTGGCTCAACGTATGAGACAGGTAATCTTTATCGATGAGGTACACCACCATTTGCACGAGCGTTTGGAAGAAATGGGATTCTCTTGTGAGAATTGTTACGCATTGTCTAAAGCATCACTTCAAGAAAAATTAACAGAGGCTAAAGGCATTGTGGTGAGAAGTCGTTTTAGAATGGATAGCCACCTTCTGGACCATGCACCTCATTTGGAATTCATAGCGCGTTCCGGAGCGGGTATGGAAAATATCGACCAGGACTATTGTAAGAAGAGAGGGATTGTCTTGTTTAATGCGCCCGAGGGAAACAAAAATGCGGTGGCAGAGCATGCATTGGGAATGTTACTATCTCTATTCAATCGACTAAGGAAAGGAGACTCAGAAATTCGTTCCGGAAAATGGGATAGAGAGGGGAATCGAGGATATGAATTGGAAGGAAAAACCATTGGTTTGATTGGTTTTGGCAATAACGGGAGTCAGTTTGCCAAAATTTTATCCGGATTTGACGTGCGAATTTTGGCATACGACAAATACAAAACTGGCTTTGGAACTTCCATGGTTGAAGAGGTTGATTTAGAAACCATTTTTAAAGAGGCAGACGTGCTAAGTTTCCATATTCCACAAACGGAAGAAACTTTGGGATGGTGCGATGAAACCTTATTGGGCAAGTTTGAAAAACCAATTTATTTAATCAACCTGAGCAGGGGCAAAATTGTCAAGACCTCAGCATTGCTTGAGGCACTTAATTCCGGCCAGGTTCTGGGCGCTTGTTTGGATGTACTGGAATTTGAAAAAAGCTCTTTTGAGGATATGTTCGATCAGTCGAATATGCCGGATGCCTTTAAACAATTACTTGAAAATGACAAGGTCATTCTATCTCCTCATGTTGGAGGATGGACACACGAATCCTACTTCAAGCTGTCAAAGGTGCTTGCAGATAAGATTGAAGCACATTATTCGGGACAGTAACTTAGACTATATTTTCCATAACCATACGTGCCGTATTTCTGGTTCGCTGATCTACTAAAATCTTCTTATTGAGCGTGACTCTGTCAATGGTAGCCTCATCAAAATGACGAATGGTGACCAATTCCAGATTCTCGTTGTACAAGACTTTGTAATCCTCTTGAAGCGCCTCAATCAATGAAGGTATTTTCCGTTCATCCATATCTGCGCATACAGAAAAATTAAGTGCAGAGTTTTGCATCAAACGAATTTTAACCCGGTGCTCATTGAATAATTTAAAGATGTCCTGCAAGTTTTCTTCTACTACAAAAGAGAAGTCTTTGGTAGAAATGGACAGTAGGATTTGATTAATTTTAAAGATGAAACTGGGAACCAATGTGTCATAATCTTGAGATTCCTGAATGACCGTGCCTTCTTCTTCCGGATTTAAGAATGATTTAGCATACAAAGGAATTTTTTTGTTCTCCAGTGGTTTTATCGTTTTTGGATGAATGATGGATGCCCCATAGTAACTCAACTCTGTGGCTTCTCGATACGAAATCTTGTCCAATTTGATGGTGTTATCGAACCATTTTGGATCTGCATTCAAAACTCCCGGTACGTCCTTCCAAATAGTGACACTCTCAGCTTCTGTGCAATAAGCCAAAATGGAAGCCGTATAATCAGACCCTTCCCGACCAAGTGTCGTTGTTAATCCCTCTGGCGTGCTTGCAATAAACCCTTGAGTCACTACAATTGTATGCTTATTCATCAAAGAAGTCATGGTTTTCTGAACCAAATTCTGGGTGGTTTGCCAATCCACACGACCATCTCTGTATACATTGTTGGTGCGGATCATTTTACGGGCGTCTTGCCAAACTGCCTTTTTGTTTTGACTCTGCAGATAGCGGGTAATAATTTTGGTGCTTAGCAATTCACCTCTGCTTACCAAGCCGTCATAATCGTAGTCAAAAAAGTCATTGTGGCCACCTTCCAGATACGATTCAATATCGCCTTGCCATTGAGTAAAATCTGTGTAAATGGGGTCACTAAAATCCGGAAATAAGTCGCGAATAATGGCATTGTGGTAATCAATAATCTCCTGAAAGCATTCTTCAACCAAACTGTTGTTGTGATACCAGGCATTCAATAACATCTCAAATGCATTGGTTGTCTTTCCCATAGCAGACACAACTACCATCAATTGATCATTGGGGTAACGGTTGATCACACTGACCACATTTCTCACAGCATCCGCACTCTTAACAGAAGCACCACCAAACTTGAAAACCTTCATAACAACGAATTTGCCATAAAATTAGAGTTAAAAAGGACAAATGAGCCAGAAAAAAACGGTCACTTATTAACCGCTTACTTTGAAATAGCATTGGTGATTTCCACGAAGGTTTCCCAAGACAATTGTTCGGGGCGTTTGGCAAGAATTTCCGGATCAACTTTGTCTATCACTCCAAACTGTTTTAATGAGTTCCGCAATGTTTTTCGCCGTTGATTGAACCCTGCTTTAACTACTTGTTTGAATTTTTTCGGATCGCAATCGAGTGTTTGATTAGTTTTCCTTTTCAATCGCAATACGCCAGATTTGACTTTTGGTGGGGGATCGAAAACATCCTCGTTGACTGTGAACAAATATTCCGCCTCATAAAATGCCTGAACCAACACACTCAAAATGCCATAAGTTTTGTTGCCCGGAGGCTCACAGATTCTCTCAGCAACTTCCTTTTGAAACATGCCAACCACTTCTGGGATTTTGTGTTTAAAATCGAGTACTTTAAAGATGATTTGAGAGGAAATGTTGTAAGGGAAATTGCCCACTACAGCTACCTGATCGTCGAAAAAGTCATCTAGATTGGCTTTCAAAAAATCCTGATGATGCACGGTGATATCAGGGTAGTATTTATTGAGGTAGGTGATGGATTCAGTATCAACTTCCATCAACTCCAGGGCACAGTCGATTTTGGTTAAATATTTGGTAAGTGCGCCGGTTCCCGGACCAATTTCCACCATCCGATTATAACCTTCATGAATGGTAATGCTATCTGCTATACGAACACAGACCTGTTCGTCCTTGAGAAAATGTTGCCCAAGGTGTTTTTTTGGTTTAACGTACACCTTCGGCAGTTTGGTGATGAACAACTTCTAAAATGGTCCTGAAGGCTCCAAATTTACCTGAGTAGCGGTCTAGGTGGTCTTTCTGTAAGGCTTGTGCAAATTCTTCCTGGTAGCGGTTGTAATGGTCCCAACTTTCTGCCAAATATTGAATGCTGTATGCTTTACCGCCTTCTTCCTCACCATGAATTCTACAGATTTTATTGTCGACAAACATGCCTGTTTTCATGACATCAGGAATATGAACCGTTTTCATCCAATTGAGCCACTCGTCGTGTACATTCTCATCAATACTAATGGTAACGTTGTATAAAATCATGAAGCTAAATTAAGCAAATGCCAAGAATGGCAGAGAGATTGGAGCGGACTGTATAAAATTTCGTTTCTTTGGATCAAAGTTGGATTGCTTGAAAATTGCTGTTAACACAAGGTTTTTATTAGATGGAAAGCTAGAAGGCTTTGGTCGATTTACGGATGAAATATTCAAGCGATTAGTACTCAATCATCCCGAACATGAGTTCATTTTTTTGTTCGACAGGCCATTTCACGAGAAGTTTATCTATGCCAAAAATGTAACGCCGGTGGTACTGAAACCTCAAGCGCGCCACCCCATCCTTTTTTACATCTGGTTTGAAATAAGTGTGAGGCGTTACTTAACGAAACATGAACCGGACATCTTCGTCTCACCTGATGGATATTTGCCCTTAAGATGGAAAGGAAAGGAGCTTGGTGTGATTCATGACCTCAATTTTGAGCATTACCCCAAAGATTTGCCAAAATCTGCTCGATGGTATTTGAGACGATTTTTTCCAAAGTTTGCAAAACGGGCAGATCGCATTGCCACAGTATCGGAATATAGTCGTTGGGACATCACTCAAAAATATAAGGTATCGAAAGACAAGATAGATGTGATTCACAATGCAGCAAGTGGTGATTTTAAGCCGGTTTCTGATGAAGTAAAAGTGTCTGTAAAAAAGACATGGACCAACAACAAATCTTATTTCGTATACCTGGGTTCATTGCACCCTAGAAAGAATGTACACAGACTCATTCAAGCGTTTGACCATTTTAAATCAACTACAGAAAGTGATTATAAATTGGTGATAGTGGGCGATAAATATTGGTTTAACTCAGACATGAAAACAACATTTGAGCAGATGACCTATAAGGAAGATGTGGTTTTTACCGGACACCTGGATTTTGGGGAAATGGTTCAAGTATTGGCATCCGCTTTTTCCTTGGTTTATGTGAGCTACTTTGAAGGTTTTGGTATTCCGCTAATTGAAGCCATGAAGTGTAATGTGCCTGTGATCAGTGGAGACAGAACTTCATTGCCAGAAGTTGCAGGAGAAGCTGCAATCATGGTCGATCCTTTTTCGGTTGACGCAATCTCTGAAGGGATGCAGTTAATGTATCATGACTCCGAGCTCCGAGAAAGATTGATTCTGCGCGGACAAGAAAGACAAGCTCAGTTTTCCTGGGATAAATCAGCTCAATTAATGTGGAATTCAATTGAAAAATGCCTTGAGTAAATTAGCATTATACCACGAAAAGAATGTTGTTGAAGCAGGTTGCGATGAGGCCGGAAGAGGCTGTTTGGCAGGTCCCGTTGTAGCTGCTGCCGTGATTTTGCCGCCCAAATTCAAACATCCTTTTCTGAATGATTCTAAACAGCTGACCGAAAAACGGAGGGATGAATTGCGACCAATTATCGAATCTGAGGCTGTGGCGTGGGGTGTCTCAATCGTAAGTCATACCGAAATAGATGACATCAACATTCTAAAAGCCTCTTTCGTGGGTATGCATAGAGCGCTTGATCAATTAACCACTCGGCCAGAATCAATTTTGGTGGATGGCAATCGTTTCATCCCTTATCAGGACATTCCATATCACTGTATGATCAAGGGAGATGGTCGTTTCATGTCTATTGCTGCCGCTTCTGTATTGGCAAAAACTCATAGGGATGAGCTCATGGTGAAATTGCATGAGGCACATCCCATGTATGATTGGCAGAAGAACAAAGGTTACCCCACTAAAGCTCATCGGGAGGCAATTAGACTGCATGGAATTAGTCCACATCACAGAAAAAGCTTTAGATTGCTGCCCGAACAAATGACACTAGATTTATGAAATACCTAAGCGCATTCTCGATATGTATATTGTTGTTAGCATCTTGTGACGATACGACGAAAGAACAAAGCGACTCGAAAGATACCAATGAGGAGAAAAACCCGGAGATAGAAACTGACACTAGTGAACAAGTGGTGGATCAAGGCGACTTGAGTGAACATAGCACGGATATTCAATTGAAAGATCCATTCGGAACCTACTTTGAAGATTGGATGATGATTCAGAGTTACGATCAGTTGGTCAAAGAATTTGGTGCAGGCAATGTGACTTTAGATTCAACCTGGGAATACGAGGGCACAGAGCTTAAAATCAGTTCAAAGGTTTTTCTGGATACGGGTAGATTGGTGCGGTATGTTTGGTCTGATGATAGCAAGTCTCAATTCGAGATGATTGAAACCAACTTAACCCGATATGATGATACCCAGGAAAAAGTTGTTTGGAATGTGCCTATGAAAACCCTCGCCGGAGTATCTATGAAAATGAGCTTAAAAGAACTGGAACAGCTCAATGAAGCGCCCATTACTTTCGCAGGTTTCGGATGGGATAATGGTGGTGTCATCACTAGCTTTAACAATGGAAAATTAGCGGATGCACCGTTCTCAATCACCCTGGCTCCGATGGATTATTTAGACAATCAACATCCACTAATTGATGACAAATATGTGGGGGATGTGTTGTTTTCTACCGATGAGAATCCTGAAGTGTTGGAGGAGAATATCGTGGTCTATGGTTTTTATGTGACTAAGCAGTGAGACCATTTATTCTTTTGAGTTTACTTGTTGTAGTGGGACTTTCAGTGGGATGTGACCAGGCCAGCGAAAAACAAGCAGATAAAGTAAGGAATAGAAAGTATGAAGTTTCAGCTTTGTTCACATATGTTGAAAGAGCCAATCTTAAAAATTCTCCGGGTAATAAGTTGACTCATTTTGGTAAAGATGAGCTTGATCAAAGAACGGACTTGCTCACCTCACAACTTGTTTGGAAAATCATGAGAGACAGTCTGCATGTTGAAGAGTCAGAGATCCAGGATTTTAAAATCCACTTTAAGGTCGAATTGGATAATGAAACAGGCTTATTGCGGTCAACATATTTGTGCAATGATGATACGCAAGGAAAGGACTTAATGAGTCAGTGGTTAGAAACAATTAAATTATTGGAAAGCATTATGATTGCAGAAAGGACTGCACCTGCATTGAACAAGATTGAATTGGCCATTGAAGAACTTCAAAAGGAATTGGAACAGGCTGAAAAACAAACTGACTTCAATGACAAAGAACAAATGAAGGAATGGGCGAACAAAAGGCTTCAAATGATGGATTTAAATACCAAGCGAATGTCTCTTCTTATAAATGTTAAAACCGTTTCGCCTAGCATGATTATTCTTGAAAAACCAGAGGCAAAGCGTCTCTAAAATTGTGCTCCGACAAGTTAACACCCATCTGTTTATACATTTAAACGGTTTCATCTGATGCCACCACTCATTGCGGTAATTTTGAGGTGATGCGTTACGTTCGAATGGTCCTCATATTTTTACTTGTCCTTGCCGCAGGAGGGGCCATTTATTTGGCGTACGACTATCTGTCTGACGTTCAGGAAAACAAATACAAGACAGAGGATGTACTGCCTGGAAACATCATCCTGGTATATCAAAGTGATAAAATGATGGACGATTGGCGTAGACTAAATGGAACCAGCGTTCTGTGGGAACAAACCAAGGTCAATCAAATTTTTCCACAAGCCCAGAATCAATTGAGTTTCATGGATAGTATTTTGATTCAGGACCCCAAGTTGGAGCAATTTCTTAACCAGCATACTGCCACTTTTTCCGTTCACTATTTCGATCAGGAAATAGAGCACCTGTTCGCGCTTGAACTAAGTGTGAATGATGACAAAGATCAATTGATATCAGATCTGTTAAATGTGCTTCCCAATACTTATGAAGTAGGAGAAACAACCATTTCAAATGTCAAGTTTAAAACCATTCAAGCCGACGGAGAAACCTGGTATTTGGGATTTAACCACAACATTCTTTTGATGTCCAAAAGTGACCATCTCCTGGAAAAAACATTCAAATCACCAGAGAAAAATAAGACTTTGGCTCAATTGGTGTCTATGAGGGGGACTGGCTTTGATGTGCAAGGCAATCTCTACTTAAATTATTCTTTGTTGCATTTGTATTTGAAGAATAATTTGGAAAGATCTCCATTGACCAATCTTGGTCTGAAGGGCTGGTCTTTGAGTGATGTGAATATTGGTCCGCAGTCCATACAGCTAAGTGGATTACTGAAGTTTGATGAAGACAGTCAACTAGGCAAATTAAGCGA
Source organism: Bacteroidia bacterium (assembly GCA_030433115.1). Classification (GTDB taxonomy): domain Bacteria; phylum Bacteroidota; class Bacteroidia; order Flavobacteriales_D; family JAUILH01; genus JAUILH01. Next base: position 67,283 of record JAUILH010000004.1, read on the forward strand.
CCTACCGGATCGAGATATGTTGATTCACCAGAGTTTACCTGGCGATATTTCCGCATTCCTGCGAGTAAGTTTACCTGATCATGAATCCAATGCCCAGGTGCTTAAAATGTCTCAAACCACTCAAGCATCATTCGAACAAGCCATTCTCGACTCGGATTTAAGGTTGAACAGTGACATTGGTCATCAATTGTTTTCATGGTTGGGCAATGAAGCGGCCATCGCCTGGGACCATGATCAGAACAAATTTCTGGTCTTTTCTACCGACCCCAGTGTGAGTCGAATAGATGAATTGATTCAGTCTTACGCCAGCGCTTCCCTCAAATTTGAATCAAGAGATGAAGATACCTCCAGTTACAGAGGTTTTCATATCTGTAATGCGGCTCTCCAGGTTCAATACAGTGCTTTTGGTGGTGCTATCTTTAACATGCCGTCTGAAGTTTGGTTTGCCAGTAATCAGGAGAATGTCATCTTGGCTGAGTCGAAAGAAAGCCTCAAAAAGTTCATTAAGGGTGCTAAAACAAGTCCGTTGTCAGAACTCTATGTGGAAGAGATTGAGTCGCTGCTAGCAAGTAAGTCCTTTGGCTTTTTATTCGTTAATCCATCAAGTACGTCTGCCTTTCAAAGCTTCTTGAAAGAGTCTCAATTGGCGGATCTATTGGAAATCCAGGGTTTTTTGAATGAAATCGGTTTTGTCGGTGTACAACTTGCCAAAGCGAAGAATTCGATTTCCTTGAATGCCATCATTAATAGCCAACAAAATTTAGTAGCTGATAAGACCGACCTCTGGAATCTGGACATGCCATCAATGATTTCAGGTAAAATAGACCTCATATTCAACCACAGAAGCAAAACATACAACTACTTGGTTCAAGATACTGCAAATATGCTTCATTTAGTATCTAATACAGGACAATTAGTTTGGTCAAGACAACTAGACGGCCCATATCTAGGTCGCGTACAGCAAATTGATATCTACGACAATAAGAAATTACAAATGGTATTGAATACCAGACATAGTGTATACGCAATTGATATTTTAGGTCGCGACCTTAAACACTTCCCGGTAGATTTACCATCATCTGCGAGTGGACCACTGGCCATTTTCGACTATGAACAAAAGCACGAATACAGATTGATCATTCCTTCAGGAAAGAAACTTTTAAATTATAATACGGATGGAGAGCAAGTGGGTGGATGGAAATTTGAAGAGGCCGACAACCCAATCAGCTTGAGTCCAGTTCATGAAGTGATTGAGGGTAAAGACTTTATTTTATTTCCGGATGATTCAGGAAAGGTATACATCCTTAATCGACAAGGCGCCGAAATTGAGCTGGAAGAACCCATTAAAAACCAATTAAGTGCCTTCAATGGCAAGGCATTTTACATAGAAAAATCCAGTAGTCTAAACACGAGCAAAATCATTTATCTAGATACCAATAACACGGTTTACATGCAGTATTTTGGTGGACAGTTGGATAGCATTAATGTGCTTGGGTCTGGTAATAACTATCAGCTCGAATTTGAGGATGTGGACGGAGATAATTTTAAGGACTATGTGGTATATGGTGAAGGAAAAATCATGGCATATAGAAAAGACAAACAAAAACTATTTGTAGCCAGACGAAACGGATGTGACCAAAGCATTGTCCATAAATTCAAATCTAATTGGGTATTTGCTTTGTACGATTCTGAGAACCAGGAGATGTACCTGTTTGATAAACGGGGAGACGCCTTAAATGAAGACCCACTGTCGTCAACAAAAGCGGTAATTAGAGGAGATTTTAATGACGACGGAGAACTGGAACTGATTTACGGGACACCATCTAATGGACTAAAGTGCTCATTTCCGAGATAAACGATTGCAATTTATTGAAAATCAATAATTACCTTTGCGACTTAAATCTGTTTGTATGCGCCTGGTAGTTTCAATTTGTTTGCTATTTCTGATTAATCTGACTGTTTTTTCGCAGAATTTTTTAGGTGTTAATCAAAGTAATTATTCGGGAATTACACGATTTGAATTACAACCGGCTTCTATTGCCGATAACCGCCTGAAGTTTGACATGAACCTTTTAGGAACAAGTGTTGGATTCTATAACAACTTCTTAAGCATGAAAGCGGGCAGCATGCGTCAAATGATTTTCGAAGAAACTGATTCCGCTTTTTGGGATAACAATGTTAGCCAGAATTACAACGGAGACTCCAAGTCTATTTACATGAATTGGGACATTCAATTGCCTTCCTTCATGATCACCCTCAGCGACAAAGCGGCTATGGCATTTACTTCAAAATGGCGCACATTTGTCAATATTGACGGAGTAGAGGAGGACATGGCGAGACTCATTGTCAATGATTTCGATTACCCTGCTTTGCATAACCAGACCTTAACGAATGAACGTTTTAGTATCCAAAGCATGATGTGGGCTGAATATGGCGTTGGCTACGCCAGAGTAGTGATGGATAAAGAAAAACACTTCTTGAAGGCTGGCGGTCGTGTGAAACTACTGCAGGGCATTCAAGGTGCGCACATGTTTGTTGAGAATCTTCAATACAACTTTTCCAATGCAGATTCTGCTGATGTCTTTAATTCTGAAGTGACTTATGGGCACTCTTCTAATTTTGACCCAAGCACAGGAAAATTCACTTACGAGCTGGGCTCTAAGTTAGGGGTCGGGCTCGATCTTGGTTTGGTTTATGAATTCAGACCAAAATGGAGAGACTATAAATACGACATGGATGGTCGCGACAATCTTTGGAAGAAGTACCCTAATAAGTATAAATTAAGAGTGGGGGTGTCTGCCATAGATATAGGTAGGATCAAGTTTGAAAAGGGGGCAAGAAGTGGCAACTTCACTGCAGACATTAACAATTGGCATATCAGAGAGATTTTGGAGGACTCAACATTCTCTATGAAGGAGCTCAACGACACTCTATTTAGTTTGTTTGCGCGATCTCCGGGAGATGAAGATTTTTTTCTGATGAACTTGCCAACAGCTTTTAATATAGAGGCGGATTATAATATCTGGAAAGACTTTTATATTGGAACCAATGCTTATATCGCTTTGCAGTTCTTGCAGGATAAAAACAAAGTACATGCCGTCAGCAATTTCAGTGTTATTCCAAGGTGGGATTGGCGATATTTAGGTGTGTCCGCGCCAATGTCTTATAGTCGATATGCTGGTGGCTTTAGAACTGGTTTGGGCGTACATGTGGGGCCTATTTTCATTGGGACAACCGACATCCGTTCAGTTTTCTCGAAAAGTGATTTATACGGAGGAGATGTATATGTGGCGGCTAAAATCGCTATTTATAACCGGGATCCAAAGGACAAAGATGGTGATCAGGTCTCCGATAAATTTGACGATTGCCCTGATATTGCCGGAGTTTGGACTTTCAAAGGATGCCCTGATTCTGACAACGACTTAATTCCCGATACAGAAGATGAGTGTCCTGCTGAGCATGGACTCCTTGAGTTTGGAGGTTGCCCTGATTCTGACAGAGATGGGATCAAAGATAGTGAGGATGAATGCCCAATGGTATTCGGTGTCGACTCATTGGGTGGTTGTCCAGACACGGATAGAGATGGGATTAAGGACAGTGAGGACGAATGCCCTGAGTTGTTTGGTTTGGCCAAGTTCAACGGCTGTCCGGATAGTGACAATGATGGCGTCATCGATTCTGAGGATAACTGTCCTACGGAGCCAGGTCCCGAAAGGAATTTCGGTTGTCCGGAGAGAATTAGAGTGCATTTGGTTGATCCTATGGGGAACATCATTGCCACTGCCGTAATGGGAGAAAACGGCAAATTTATATTCAGAAACTTACCTCTGAATGCAACTTACCTTTTCTTGTTAGATGGTTTTGATGAAAACGATAAAGAGGACTTAGAGTTAGTGATTCGAAATGAAGATGGCGATCATGATATCAAGGCTGTTCTAGAGAAATCAGGCTTCTTTGTTTACAGACATTTGGAATCGACCGAAACAACGCTTGATCTGATGGAAGCGGGCGCGTCGGCCGTTCTTATTGGGGTGGGTCCTGGAGCAGCCTGCACAACTAGAGGTGTTTTGGGTTTTAAAGGAGTGTAAATACTGGTGTACAAAAATATTGAGATAGCACCGAACATTGCTGTTTTAGGGTTTATCATATATCAGATCGTCATCATCCGTACAATTATCGGTTGCGGCTGCCCCGGCCCGGTTGCTGATCCAGTCGGCGAAGGCCATATCTATGTCCAGGCCCTGCGAGCAGGTAATGGTCATATCC
>JAUILH010000256.1 GCA_030433115.1 Bacteroidia bacterium
GAACCATTCAAACCTATCGTTGTTTTTGGTTGGCGCAATGGCAATGTGAAGATGCGGAAATTGAGGATCGGATTGCGTTTGTTCCAAAATTGAAAATTCACAGGCAGTTTTACTCAGTGAGCTTAGTCGACACAAAAACTCTCCACCGTTACCATCTAAGGCCATAAATTGATCGCCTTCTTTCAATCTTAAGACTCTTGTGGCATGATGCGATTCCTCTTTACTGAGAGCAGATCGTGTGGCAATATCCGGACAATAAAATAGGTGCATGTTAGTAGGCAAATAATTGGTTCATGTCTTCAAACGCCTTAAACTCAAGTGCATTTCCGGAAGGATCTAAAAGGAACATGGTGGCTTGTTCTCCTGTTTCACCCTTGAAGCGAATGTAGGGCTCAATAATAAATTCCACGCCCTTTTCTTGTAATCTCTGGCTGAGTAATTCCCAATCGTCCATGCTCAAAACCACGCCAAAATGAGGGACGGGTACTTGTTTTCCATCAACTGCATTCACGTGTGGATTGTGGTCATAGTTTTTATCGAGATGTGTTACCAGTTGATGCCCGTAACAGTTCCAGTCAATCCAATGGTCACTTGATCGGCCTTTTGAAAAATTCATGATTCCTCCATAAAATTCCTCAGCTTTTTGCAGATCATTAACTGGAATGGCAAGATGAAATGGTTGAATCATGGTGTATGGTTTTGTCCAAAGTTCGCATTTTTAGAGATTCATGGAAATGTTGGACAAAAAAAGAACCGACCATGTCTGATCGGTTCTTGATATTTGTTGTTGTATCAATACTTAAACGGAAGCAGTCGCTTTTGGCGCTGCACTTAAGATGTCTTCTGAAGCATTGTCAGCGAATTGCTCAAAGTTCTTATTGAACTCGTCAGCCAACTGATTGGCTTTCTTGTCGTAAGCCGCTTTATCGCTCCAGGTATTCTTTGGATTTAAAATGTCATCCGGCACATTGGCACAGATAGTCGGCATTTCCAATCCAAATACATCATGCTTCACATAATCAACCAACTCCAGATTACCCAATAAGGCTTCAGTGATCATGGCTCTGGTGTACCTCAAGCTAATTCTTTCTCCAACACCATATTCTCCACCAGACCAACCTGTGTTGATCAACCAAACTTTTACGTTGTTCTCTGTCATCTTTTTACCCAACATTTCTGCATATTTGGTAGGATGAAGTGGTAAGAATGGCGCTCCAAAACAAGCAGAAAATGCTGTTTGAGGTTCTGTAACACCAGCTTCAGTTCCAGCTACCTTGGCAGTATAACCGGAAATAAAGTGGTACATAGCCTGTCCTTTATCTAATCTTGAGATTGGAGGCAATACACCGAATGCATCACACGTCAGGAAGAAAATATTCTTTGGCGTGGTTCCAACCGAAGGTTCTACAATATTGTCGATATGATGAATAGGGTAGCTCACTCTGGTATTCTGAGTAATTGAACAGTCGGTATAGTCGGGAGTAGATGTCCCGTCTTCAAACCCAATATTCTCTAGAATGGCACCGAACTTTATGGCATCATAAATTTGAGGCTCTTTGTCTCGTGATAAATCAATGGTTTTGGCGTAACATCCACCTTCAAAGTTGAAAACAGTGCCATCGGCCCAACCGTGCTCATCATCACCAATTAATTGACGATTGGGGTCAGAAGATAAAGTGGTTTTACCTGTACCTGACAAACCAAAGAAAACTGCTGTATCACCGTCTTTTCCTATGTTGGCAGAGCAGTGCATGGACAATACATTTTTATCATGAGGAAGGATGAAGTTCAATACTGAGAAAATTCCTTTTTTGATTTCGCCTGTGTAACCCGTACCTCCAATAATGATCATCTTTTTGGTGAAGTTGATCACCGCAAAATTATGCTGTCTGGTACCATCAATTTCAGGATCAGCCATGAATCCAGGTGCATTGATCACGTGCCATTCAGGAGAGAAATTTTCCAATTCAGCATCTGTTGGACGTAAGAACATGTTATAGGCAAACATATTCGACCACGGATATTCATTCACTACGCGAATGTTTAATCTGTGATTGTCATCCGCACAAGCATAAGCATCTCGGGCGTATACATCTCTGTTCGCCAAATAAGCTTTCATTCTGTCGTAAAGCTTGTCAAAAGCAGCTG
>JAUILH010000133.1 GCA_030433115.1 Bacteroidia bacterium
CCACGACATTGCTTCAAAGGCTATTAGACAGTGCAAGCACGTTTTCATTGAAAAACCTGTGAGCAATACACTGGAAGAAGGTAAGTCAATCATTAACCTATCTCATGAAGCGGAGATCAAAGTTCATGTAGGTCATGTGGAACGATTCAACCCTGCTTTTATCAGTGCCACACCGCATCTTAATTCTCCCATGTTCATTGAAACACATAGATTGGCTCAATTCAATCCAAGAGGGACAGATGTTCCGGTTGTGCTAGATCTGATGATTCATGATATAGACATTGTATTGAGTACCGTTAGATCGAACATTAAACGAATCAGCGCCAGTGGTGTGGCCGTTGTGAGTGACACCCCGGACATCACCAACGCCAGAATTGAATTTGACAACGGTTGTGTCGCAAATCTAACAGCTTCAAGAATTTCAATAAAAAACATGCGCAAATCCAGATTCTTTCAGAAGGATGCATATATAAGTGTCGACTTTTTGAAAAAGGAAACGGAAATTGTGAGGATGACCGATCAGGTTTCGGACGATCCTTTTGCCATGATTTTGGATTTGGGAGATAAAGGGAAGCGAGAAATTATTTTTGACAAACCTAATATCGAGGAAAGCAACGCCATTATGGAAGAGTTGAGGAGCTTTTCTCAAGCCATTGTTAACGACAGTGCACCTGAAGTGACCATTGAAGATGGTTACAATGCTTTGGAGGTTGCCCACAAGATCATTGCGAAAATCAATAGCAACAACAGTTTCATGCAATAAGGCAAGAACACAATAAAACCCTTACATTTGCGTTCTTTTTTTGCTGTTAGCTTTAGATATGCGTATTTGGATAGTTTTATTTGGAATTGCAATGACCTTTTGTGGTTGCAACACCCTGGATCGACCTGAGACCATTCCATCCTACATATATATTAACACTTTTACACTAAGCACGGACTCCGGAACCGAAGGCGAAAACACACAGGCCATAAAAGATGCATGGGTATACGCAGACGGAGAATTACTAGGCATTTATGAGCTTCCCGCAAGAGTTCCTATTCTGGCCAGCGGTACAAAAACTATTGAATTGAGACCAGGTATTCATAACAATGGAATTTCTGGCGATCGTCAGGTTTATCCTTTCTATGAGCCATTTATCAGCACCATCAACCTCATTCAGGATTCCATGATCACGATTAGTCCCACTACGACTTACAGACCCAATCTGGAATTTAAAATAGATGACTTTGAAAGTGCAGGGCAACTTTTAATTAAGCACAGTTCTAGCGACACTACATGGGTAATTGAAAACTCAGGTGGTCCAACTGGAAAATTCGGAAGATTGATTTTAGATGGCAGCAAGTTTTTCGCCTATATGCATACGGATGAAAACAACAACTTTCCAAAGCAAGGCGCGGAGGTATATCTGGAATTAGATGTAAGAACCAATAACATTGTTAGGGTTGGTGTAATTGACGAAAATGGTGCTTCTCCAACTAAAGTGTACAACAATTTCGGAGTTAATAAACCTGGAGAGGGAGAATCTCCCAGTTGGAAAAAACTCTACATTCAATTAACGAATACACTGAGTTACGAATCTCAGGCAACACAACACGAATTTTTCATTGATGTCATTAAGGACGCTACAGTCTCCACAGCTCAGGTGGATATAGACAACATTAAAATCGTACATTTTTGATGAACAATCGTTTTCAGGTTCTAAAATATGTACTTATTGACATCTTAGCGGCCATCGCTTCCTGGGTAGGTCTATTCTATTATCGAAAAACGAAGATTGAAGAGACTGATTTTGTGGTGGATGACAACCTGAAAATTGCCATATTGGTCATTCCGCTTTTTTGGGTAATCCTTTTTGCCGCTGCCGGTGCCTACAAAAATGTGAGAAGACGCTATCGAATCAAGGAATTCGGACAAACTTTTTTGGTATCACTGATTGGCTCTCTCGTGCTTTTCTTCTTTCTCATATTGGATGATGAAGTCAACAATAATTATAAAAACTATTACCAGTTATTTCTAGTGCTCTTCGGTCTGCATTTGATTCTCACCCTGATTCCCCGCTTGGTACTCACATCAATTACGGTAAGAAAAATTCACGCTAGAAAAATTGGCTTCCCCACCTTGATTATTGGTGGAAATAAAAATGCCCTGGAGATTTTCAACGAATTGGAAAATCAAGTTGAGGGTCAGGGATTCATTTTCAAGGGTTTTGTGAGCATCAATGGTGTTGATCGCACCCTTAAGGATCAATTAGAATACTTAGGCAAAGTTGAGGACTCGAAAGATATTTTAGATGAATATGGCATAGAGGAGGTCATCATTGCAATTGAGTCGAGCGAGCACGACCGTCTCCAAAACATCATCAATGAATTGGACAATGGTTCGGTTAAAATTAAAGTCATTCCAGACATGTATGACATCTTATCGGGCTCTGTTAAAATAACCAGTATTCTAGGTGCTCCTTTAATAGAGATCAACCCAGAGATCATGCCTCAATGGCAAAAAACGACGAAAAGAGCTATGGACATTGGTTTGTCATTTTTAGCTTTGACCGTACTACTTCCTGTGTATATTTTCATCGCAATTGGGGTTAAATTAAGCTCAAAAGGACCTGTTTTTTTCACGCAGGAAAGAATCGGATTAAAAGGAAAACCTTTTAAGATCATCAAGTTTCGATCTATGCGCGCTGATGCAGAAAAAAATGGTCCTCAGTTAAGCAGTACACACGATAACAGGATAACGAGATTTGGAAAATTCTTGAGAAAAACCCGTTTGGATGAACTCCCCCAGTTCATCAATGTTTTAAAAGGAGACATGAGTCTGGTTGGTCCAAGACCGGAAAGACAGTTCTTCATCGATCAGATCATTGTGAAAGCGCCACACTATAAACATTTGCATAAAATTAAACCAGGCATTACCAGCTGGGGGCAAGTTAAATTTGGCTATGCCGAAAACGTAGATGAAATGATTCAACGTTTGAAATACGACTTGTTATATCTTGAAACCATGTCGATTGCAGTGGATTTCAAAATCATGATTTATACGATCAGGACAGTCCTCAAGGGCAGTGGAAAATAATATTATCAAAACGTTAATTTATCAACATTCGTAGGGTTTCAGACAGTTTTTCAATAAATTTGGTATCGTTGAATGAACATCCTAAGTGCTAAGTCTGGCCTAACCATTCACATGATTTGCTTTAATCCTCTCAAGTTATGTTGAAACTTATACTCTTATCATTCATCGCAGTGCTGATCACTTCTGGTTCCACAGCTCAATTAGCTGTTTGGGATTTTACTGGTAATTCTTTAGTAGTATCCTCCACTGACCCCAATGTTACAGGAGCTAATGCAACACATTCAGGATTAACTGCTACAACTCAGTTTTTCACTTGTACTGGTCCTGCATGGTCACCAACAGGATGGGCTGCCGGAGGAACGGACTATGCAGAATATACCATTACTGCAAATGCAGGATGTTCTATGTCTATAACCGGTTTTACTTTTAATGGTAGAGCCTCTGGCTCAGGTCCTTCAAATTATTTTGTAAGATCATCTGATGATGGCTTTTCTGCCAACCTATCATCCGGAGCTATTTCTGGAAGCTGTGTTGCTCTGGGAGGTGCTTTTGCTCCTATTGCAGTTGTAGCAGGAGGGAGTATTACCTTTAGAATTTTTGGTTCTGGTGCATCTTCTTCAGGTGGAAACTTTCGAATGGATGATGTGACCATTTCAGGATCGGTTTCCTGCGCTCCCCTATGCACTCCTCCAACGGTAACATCAATCGTTCCGGCCTCCGGTCCTGTTGGAACGACAGTGATTATCAATGGAACTGGTTTCACTGCAGGAACTACGGTAGATTTTAATGGAACCGCAGCTGTATCAGTTACTGTCTTAAGTGCAACCCAATTGGAAGTAGTTGTGCCAGCTGGTGCGACTACCGGTGATGTTGATGTAACCGACAACCAACCTTGTACTCAAACTTATTCCTCATTCACAGTTCTTGATCAAAGTACTGTAGGATGTGGCACAACCTATACCGATCTGTTCATTTCAGAAATATATGATGCTGGCTCCGGAGACACCTACTACTATGAAATTTATAATGGAACTGGCGCATCTGTTAATTTGACCAACTACAGAATTAAACAACAGCAAAATGGGGGGCCAACACAGTACACCACCACTTTAACAGGTACTCTCGCCGATGGAGACACCTACGTTGTAGGTAATAGTAACACTGTCTGCCCAGGTGTAAGAGATTTGGCAGGTCATGCCATTGGAATTAATAACAATGACTGTGTATGGCTTGAAAAGGACATTGCCAGTGTATGGACAGCTATTGATCAATGGGGAGAAACCAATGGTACCACTTTTACACCGGGAACGGGTTACTATTACAGAAGAAAAACGGCACCTGTTAATACACCTCCTAGTATGACTTGGGATGAAACTGGCGATTGGGACCAAAGTGGAACGGAAACCTGTGCAGATCTGGGCATGTATACCCCTGCCGGCACGCCTCCCCCAACAGTAACTTCACACCCCAATACGTCTCAACTGTGTCAGGATGCCACAGCTACATTAACCGCTGCCGCTACTGGTGCAACTTCTTACCAATGGTATGTGAATGCACCTGGTTCTCCTACATGGACGGCAATTGCGGCACCTGGCACTCCAGTTTATGCCGGGTTCACGAGCGCAACACTGACTATCAATAACCTGACTGGTCTTGATGGTTATCAGTACTATTGTGAATGCACTTCCGGTGGCACATGTTGGTCCGCAACCAATAGTGTTATGCTTGATGTTCTTGGAAATGGAGGCACGCCTGGTCTATGGGTTGGTGGAACTAGTACTGATTGGTGTGACTGCAGAAACTGGGATGATGCCAAAGTCCCCATTGCGAGCACTGACGTTACAATTAACCAAACTGCCAGCAACGATTGTATTGTTAGCACTACCTGTGTTGCTGTCTGCAATGATTTAAGCCTAAGCACCAATGGTGCTGCTCGCTCATTAACCATTAACGGAACCGGTGATCTGGACATCAATGGAAATGCAACAATTGATGGGGCTGCATTAGGAACTTCTGGCGCTGATTTAGTTTTCACTACAACAGGAGCCACTCTGAATATTGATGGGAATCTGACCATTGAGACTGGCGGCACACTTGATATGAGCTCAAATTCTCCTACACTGACTCTGGGAGGCAACTGGACAAATAACGACAATCAGGCAAATGGATTCATTGAAGGAACTGGTTCAACTGTGAGTTTCACTGGTGCGGGAATTCAGGACATCAACACAAACAACTTTACTGAGAACTTTGGTAATTTAACCGTCAATAAATCTGGTAACTACTTAAGACTACTGGACGACATTGCTTTGGATGCTTCAGGAGTGTTATCTCTAACTGACGATCAAATTGACTTGAATGATTCCGAAATAACAATCAACAACTCAGCCATTGGTGCAATTACCAGAACAACAGGCTCTATTGTAGATGAGTCGGGAGGCACCGCTGGCAACAACAACGGTAAGATCAACTGGACAGTCAATACAGTTGGAGGTATTCACGAATTCCCCTTTGCAAGTGCTATTGGTGGTACCTACATTCCGTTCAGGTTTATCAGAACAGCTGGTAATGCTGGTGTAGTTAGCTTGTCTACCTACGGAACACCTGCCAATAACATGCCCTGGCCAAACACTCCTGATCTGGTCAATAATTTAGCTAGCACTGCAGGACTCAGCCCAGATAACAGAGACGCCACTGCAGACAGATTCTGGCAAATTGATGTGACCGGCACGCCAACTGCCACATGTCGTTTTTCCTATACAACTGCAGAACTACCTACTGTAGCCCCCTATAATGACCACACCACAATGGTTGCTCAGCGCTATCAAATTGCTCCAACCCATCAGTGGGATCCAACAGTGTATCCTGGACAAACTCAAGGTGTTATTGCAGGTGGATACTATGTTGAAAGACCAAATATTACAACCTTTTCGCCCTGGGCATTGGCCAACACCAATTCAGTGCTTCCAACAGAATTGCTTCACTTTGATGCTGAAAAATCAAACTCTGAAGTTCATGTATCCTGGTCCACTGCATCTGAAGTCAACAATGATTATTTCGTCGTTGAGAGAAGTTCTGACGCTCTGAATTTTGAACCAATTTCTTATTTATCTGGTGCTGGGACAAGCATTTCTACTATCAACTACAGCTATATTGATGCCTATCCTTTAAGCGGTGTCTCATATTACAGATTAAGACAAGTTGATTTTGATGGAACTGCCAAAATTTATGGTCCGAAAATGGTCAAATTTGATCATGATGCCGGTGGGTTTACTTTGAATTCTGCCTATACTTTCGAAGATGAGCTTAACATCTCGGTTAGCAATCCGGACAAAACTGATTATATGATCGTTCTATTGGATGCTAAAGGGCAGTTGGTGATGGATCATCAATCATCGAACGAAATTGAAGTCATTGATATTTCCAGCTTGAGCACGGGAGTTTATTTCGTAAAAATAACCACTGTCAACCACATCTTCACTGAAAAAGTCTTTGTCAAATAGTAGAAGAAGGTTTTAGCTCCACTCCTACCGCTCTAATAGTTTGAAACTTAAATCCAATGGATTAGCTTGTCCAATCAAATCTGGAATTAATTGTTCGGTGTAAAACTGAGACACATTCAGGCACCTCTCTTGAAGCTTACCTTCAGGGAACAATTTCGACTTTAATTTGAGCGCTTGACCGATAGATGCTTCATGCTGTCTTTTCTGGGCCTTGATGACTTTTCCGTTGATCTGTTGAACAGATTTCTCAAGTTTTCGCAGTTCGGCATTAACGGTTCCTTCCAAAGATTGATCCACTCCCGTGGCTTTCTCATAAATGCCCTTGAAAATCATTTTAAGCGAATCTAACTCCCCAAAAAAATCAACTTCTTCAGCTTGATTGGAAACCACTTTTGCAGTCAATTCATGTTCATGCGAAAACAAATCCAATAAATTCAAATTTAATTTTTCCAATTTTTGAATCTCTTTTTGCGACATGAAACCCATTGAATTTCTCAGAATCAGAATAGGATATGGCACCTCATACTGATCGAAATTTTGTTTCAATTGAGTCCAGTAAGCCAACTCTCCACCACCTCCGACATAAGCTACATTTGGCAAAATGCATTCCTGATACAAAGGTCTCAGCATGACATTAGGACTGAATCTTTCCGGAAATTGCTCCAGCAGTTCTAACAACTCTGATTCCTTCCATAAAAACGAGCCATCAGATGTACCATAACCTTCTTGTTGCACTATAATCCTACTCCGTTTACCTTTACTCAGATAGAATAAATTGATGTCTCGGGCATGAGCTTGAATCTTATAAGTTTCTTCCAATAATTGGTTAGTGGCTTGAATCGCTTTCTGACTACTCTTGTTCAAAATTTCATCTCTCATAATCTCAGAGAATGATGCTTTTAACATGGAATCATCTCCATCAATAATAATGAGTTCTGTTCCTTCAAACAGTTTACTTACCAAACGCCGGTGTGCCTGAGCCAAATTCCTGGTACTATATGCCCACCTTAAAATATCAACAAAGGGCTTTCCAGAATCTCCCAAAATATTTGCAAGCTCATCTATGCAAGCCGCAATTCCTTCCAGTTCCATATGACCCACTGCGCCAGTCTGCTTAGTTTGCCATTCGATTTTCTTACCATAGCAGTAAGTATGATTGATCTCATCAAGATCATGGTCCTCTGTTGCCATCCAAAACACAGGTACAAAGATCTTTTCCGATTCTTCATTCAATTGCCGGCACAAATTGATCACACTGGAAATCTTGAATATGCTGTAAAGAGGACCAGTGAACAAATTTAATTGATGCCCGGTAGTAATTGTGACTGTATTGTCTGACAAGATAGATTCCAAAGTTTCGGGACTGGTGAGATCAGCTTCTCTATACTGAGCTGATATTCTGTCAAACAGATTTTGTCTTTTCTCAACACTCAACACTCTGTTGTTGGCTGCCGTCAGAAGTGATTCTTTGTCCGGAAAGTCGGTAATAAACGCCTTAAAAAAAGAATTTCTTTCCAGGTAATCATTGACCAAGCCAGAGAAAATATTCAGTTGAGCGTATGGAATTGAGTGGGTCATTGCTTTATTTTTTAAGCGCTTTTAGCCGTTCTAAAACGGGCGGATGGGAATAGTTTACAAATACAAACCAGGGATGAGGATGAAGATTTCCAAGGTTCTTAGATGACAGCTTTTTGAGGGCAATAGCTAAACTTTTGGAGCTATATGTTTGGGAGGCATAAGCATCTGCTTCAAACTCATGCCGTCTGCTTAGCACATTGCCATAGATTCCAAACAGACTGGAAATTGGACTATAGATAATGGTGAAAGCCAAAATCCCAATATGAAATGACGCTGATTCTGCTCCCATTGCTTTGGACAATTCCGGATCGGCTATAAACTGGGCCAAAATAAATAACATGAGTCCCATCTGAAGTATACCGGATATCATTCCTTTTTGGGTATGCTTCAGTTTGTAATGTCCCACCTCATGTGCTAAAATTGCGACCAACTCTTCGGTTGTATGTTGCTCTATCAAAGTATCATATAACACGATGGTTTTTCGTTTTCCCATGCCACTAAAAAAAGCATTGGCTTTAGCCGATCTCTTTGAGCCATTCATGACATAGATATGCTTCAAATCATAACCAATTTGATCACAATAGCTTTGAATGGCACTTTTCAATTCACCCTCTTCAAGAGGCTTGAGCTTGTTAAATATGGGCAGAATGAGACTCGTGTAGAAAGACGCCATGATCAACATAAAACTAGCCATGACAATCCAGGCGAAAATCCAGAAATCGGTTTGAAATTCTTCAAATATCGCAATCATGACATACAAAATACCTCCGCCTAAAACGAACATCATGATATATGACTTGATTTTGTCCAGAATATAAGTAGGCACAGTGGTCTTATTAAAACCGAATCTGGCTTCAATTTTAAACGTAGCGTAAACGGAAAATGGTGTGCTCAAGAGGTCCATTCCTATTAATAAAATCATAAAGAATAGAAGTGAGTGTCCAAAAGTAGATTGGCTGTGCTCTCTGGCAAACTCATCTATTTCACCGAAAAAACCTGTAAGCAAACACACCATCAATATCAAAAAAGAAAATGATGATGACCAAACTGCAAATTGTCCATTGACCAATTGGTATTGTCTCGACTTTCGAAACTTGCCTTCATCGTAGTAGGCTTTCAGACTCTCCGGAATGTCATCAGACCAATTTTTTAAGTTCAAGTAACTCAAATAACGGTCGAACCCAAATCCAGCACTTGCAATAACAACGATTAATATGAAATACGCTTGTTCGCTCATCATTAAAAACTTAAACCAATGCCAATATTGGGTCTGAATCTAAACTTATCATTAAACGTTTTGCCATCCCAATAGCGGTTGTAGGTTGATACCAACTCTGCTTTCAAAAATAAATCGGCAGATTTTGGTTGAAAACGATACCCAATTGACGGACCTCCCCATACTTCCCAGGGAACAGATTTAGAATCCCAGGTATATGCCCCTACCAATCCAAGACTCAAGTGGTTTCTGGAATTCCCAACAGGAACGAGATAAGAAAACTGAAGCGGCACCCCCATCCAAAGGGACAGATTAATCATAAACCCTGTGCGCACATGCCATTTGTCTCCTCCTTCACTCAAAGCCCGGTCATAGTTTATGGACAAAAACTCTGGTTCCATTTGGTAGAACACCGCATTCATGCCATCTCCCGTCAGGACATCACTTTGACAGCGCACAGACAGCACAGACAACAAAAGCACTATGCTCATGAGAATTCTAATAGGCACCATGTCTCTTCCTTAAAAACCATTCAACACTTAACAAGGCTACCACCAGAAAGAACAACCATTTATAATCAATGATGTTAGAATACCTTGTGAGTGGGTATGACACGTCAACCAAATCGTCACGAGAGACAATTTTATCATACAACTTATCCAATTCCTGAGGATAGACCATTTCCCCACCATTATTGTGCGCTATATTGTATAGCAATTGGTGATTGGCCACAGTGTTTGCGTACTCTACACGAATCTCTTCAACAGAAAACTCTCCTTTCTTTTCATAGGTTTTGCCCTCGGCATTGGCAGAAGCCGTGAAAGTATATCGTCCTACAGGCAATTTACCCATGTCGAGTCTGTAAGCTCTTCCGTTCTTGATAAAATC
This sequence comes from Bacteroidia bacterium, assembly GCA_030433115.1. Lineage (GTDB taxonomy): Bacteria > Bacteroidota > Bacteroidia > Flavobacteriales_D > JAUILH01 > JAUILH01. The sequence continues at coordinate 10,265 of JAUILH010000133.1, forward strand.
GAATTCATAGTCTTTCCCTTCTTCTGACACCACCTTCATGTTTACAGGATAATCGTTGATCAACTCATAGGAATCATTGAACAATTCGGCTTCAAAAATGATGGATTCATTTTCGCTAAACATGTCCTTTCCAGACACTCTGAAGAAGCTTTTATCTTCTTTGGTTACCAAATATTGCACTGATTTCTGAATGATCTTTTGAAACAAATCTTTGTCTTTCAACTGCCAACGCCATATACCCTCTCCCACAAAAACACCGGTTCTCACACCATTCCATTTGTTAAACATTAAAAGCGGGTCTTCCTTTTGAAGATTTCCCAGTTTCTGATACATCAACACATTAACGCCAGCTCCCACTCTAACAGATCCAAACGGCACATGTATAATTGGCAAGTCGGCTGAAGTATTGAGGAGCTCGGGAGGAATTCCAAATGCCGAAAAATTGGTGTTCACAGAGGCTGTTACCACGTCTAACTGACCTCTGTACCCAATATGCTTCAATCCGGTATTGAGTTGATTAAAGTCGGAGAAACGTGTTTGACTTCCTAAAAAGAAAAGTACTGGTTTTCTCTTCTCTGAAATTTGAGCCAGCAAATTGTCTACTCTAAATTTGGTGGAAGGAAGTTGATGCAGTATAATAAGTCCGTAAGCCCCTATTTTCCCATCAAAATCATCCGCATACTTGAGGTCTACTTCATAACCATCATTCAACTCAATGGCATTTTTGACAGCTCCAAGGTCTGGATGAGGACTGTTACCTAAAATCAGAATTTTCTGTTTGTTATTTTGGACTTCAATAAAGAAGGAACTTTCGTTGTTGGTATAGGTAAACTCACCTTCCACCGGATCTAATTTAACCGTAATCTTGTGTGTCCCTGCTTTGTCCGCTTCCAAACGAAAAGCGTGATTTTGAATGGTCAGGCTCTGATCAATATCAATGATTTTTTCATGTACCAGCTGTCCATTTTTGAGAATTTTCAAGACCGACTTTTCACCTTTCAATTTATCCGCTTTTAACAAGACTTCCAGAGGGAAATCGTTGCCCAAATAGGCTACTTTATTATGACTGATCTTTTCGAGCAAGAGGTCTTTTTTCACGGTAGTATCCCCCAAGGCCACAGAATAAACTCCAGTATTTCTAATATTG
>JAUILH010000134.1 GCA_030433115.1 Bacteroidia bacterium
GGTTGTGTAATCTCATTTCTTTCGTTTCAGATGATAACCGAGTTTAGAAATGCTTTCCGTTTTTAAAAGAATGTATAAAAGACAGAGGGGTTCTATGAAATATCACACAAAAACACTCAGAATTGCTTTGCGTTTAGTTCCTTCTTATGGTGCTTTTCGCAAATATTCACTAAAAATCAACAAGGATGCAGATGCTGATTTCGTTCTAAACTTCAATTATCCTACATTTCCCTTCATTCAAATTCTTAGCTTTGCGCCAATTTTGATATATTCACTTAGAGTTATCTAAAAATGGCTGCTGCTGATCAAATAAAAAGGCTTATTAAGTTTTACGGGGAAGGTGATGAAGATCGCTTCTTCGCTTCTGCTATGCAGATCGCCGCATCAGAAGCACGGCAGGGTCATGCCAATTTCGCACAGGAACTCAAAGAATTAATAGAAAAAGCCAGAAAAGAAAGATCTTCAGCCCAGTTTGAAAAAGGAAAAGTAATTCCGTTCTCAAAGTCTAAGAATGAGATTCGAGAGTTGGTGGATGTTGTCAACTCAAATCTTCATCTTACGGATATGACTTTGACTGAATCTTTACGAGATTCTTTGTCTAAATTCATCCATGAGCAAAAGCACTGGGAAGTTCTTAATCAGTACAATCTAAAGCCTAAAAGAAAATTATTGTTTTATGGCCCTCCGGGTTGTGGTAAAACTATGACAGCTCATGCACTTGCTGGTGAATTAGGTATTCCCGCCTTTATCGTTCGCTTAGATGGAATCATTTCCAAGTATATGGGTGAATCCATTGCCAAACTGAGGTTGATTTTTGACACCATGGTTGATCATAGAGGAGTCTATCTTTTTGATGAGTTTGATTCTATTGGAGCACACAGGAACCAAGGCCAGGATGTTGGTGAAATCAAACGTGTACTCAACAGTTTCCTGGTGAATATTGAAAATAACCGAAGCAATAGTGTAATTATAGCAGCTACCAATCTTCCGAAATCTTTAGATAATGCACTTTTCAGGAGATTTGATGAGATTATTCAGTTTCCTCTACCCAATGGAAAGGAGATCATCCAAACCATTGAAAACAGATTGAGTGGATTTACACTTGATAAAAATTTGGATAACACTTCAATTTTGGAAGAAGCGGAAGGATTAAACTTCTCAGAATTAGTGAATGCTTCAGAAGAAGCGATAAAAGAAATGATTCTTAGTCAACGTAACAGTATAAAATACTTAGATTTGATAACTGCATTACGTAAGAGAAAAGAGTCACATGCCAACCGATTACAATAAGCCCCATTTATCTTCTATAGAAAACTTTAGTCAGGGTCTGGACTACCAATATCCAAACAGACCAGTCATTAAACAAGGAATTGCTTCGAGAAATCGATCCTCGCATGGGAATATGCTACTGGATAAGTTCAATGAAATCAAAGAGACATTTGGATTTGGTCAGAAGGTTGAATTGCCTGAAAATGTTGTTAGTGAAAACGTGATTTATGTGGAATTTATTTCAGAATGGGGATATGATCTGGATAAACTCAATACGGACGCACAGAAGCCCAAATTTCATATCCTAAATATAAAACCTGAAGCAGATGAAAATGGAACGATAAGGCATCGTGTATTGGTGATGTTGACTGAAGGAGCGATTAGTGATTTCATTAAAAAAGTGGAGAAATATCTTCTGGAAGAAACTAAATCCGGAAACCCAAAAAATGAATTATTAATAGCCAACATTGCTGAAATTCAACAAGCCACGCTCAGAGCTTTTTGGACAGATGAACCTGAAATTCCTTTTCCAGAAACTGAAAATGTTTGGTGGGAAGCGTGGTTCAGAAAATCTGAAACTGGAATTGATCAGCTCATCACTAACCTGGATGAACTGGGAATACAGTCTTCACCTGCTATCCTTCAATTTCCCGAACATATCGTCAGATTAATCAAAGGCACAGCCGAACAATTATCCTCATCCTTGATCTTGTTAGACAATCTCTCTGAACTCAGAAAACCTCAGGAAATTGCTGATTTCGTACTGAATGAATCATATCGGGAGCAGCAAGAATGGGTTAGGGATTTGAAAACCAGAGCCAACATTTCACTCAACGAAAATAGTGTGGTGATTTGCCTATTGGATAGTGGAGTCAATAAACATCCATTATTGGAAGATGTACTCTCTAATGATCGTATATATACTATCCGGGAAGACTGGGGTGTAAATGACGGAGAGGACAATGGAGGGCATGGTACACCGATGGCAGGCTTGGCAGTTTATGGAGATTTGCATGATGCACTGGATACTCCAGAGAATATTGAAATCCTTCATGGACTAGAAAGCTTCAAAATTTACAATCCCGCCTCCGAAACTGACCCTGAACTCTATGGATCCGTTTATGAATATGCTTGTGCATCTCCGATTGCCATCAATCCATTCAATCCCCGAGTGTTTTGTCTGTCAGTAACGAACAATTATTTCAAGCTAAATGGAAGACCATCTTCCAGCTCCTCTTCTATCGATCAGATTGCTTTTGGTGAAGTGCTTGATCCACCTCAGAAACAATTGATCCTGGTGAGTGGTGGCAATGTTTACATCAACCATCGGGATGAATATCCAAAATTAAATAAAAATGAATCTGTTCAGGATCCGGCTCAGGCCTACAATACCATTACAGTCGGAAGCTATACACGTAAAGACCACTTGGATACGACTGAATGGCCTGGTTGGGAAGTTTTGGGACAAAATGGAGCTATGGCACCTTCCAATTCCACATCCCTAATTTGGGAGAATAAAAAATGGCCAAATAAACCTGATATCGTAATGGAAGGTGGGAATATGGGCATCAATCCTGAAAATGGTAAAACAGACATGAAGGATAGTTTGCAACTTCTGAGCACATCCAAATCAGGAGATGTCCGACCGTTCACCTCTTTTGGAGACACAAGCGCAGCTGTGGCTTTAGCTTCCAAAATGGCCGCTGAACTGCGAACAGCTTTTCCGGATTTCTGGCCGGAAACGATTCGAGCCTTAATGATCCATTCTGCTGATTGGACAGAGGCAATGAAATCAGAATTTGATTTATCTAAGAAATCCAATTATCAAGGCTTAATCAGAACTGTTGGTTACGGCGTGCCTGTTTTGCGCAAAGCACTAAAAAGTGCCAATAACTCACTTACACTCATTTCACAAAATCAAATCCAACCTTATATCTTAGAAAAAGGTTCTCAAAATGTCAAGTACAATCAATACCACCTTTACGAACTGCCATGGCCAAGGGAAGTATTGATGAATGAAGTGGGAGCAGCTGATGCTAAACTCACAGTAACTTTGTCCTATTTCATTGAACCAAATCCTGGAAACCGACAGTATTCCTCTCATTTCAGTTATCACTCTCACGAATTAGATTTTAAATTGATCAAACCCGGAGAAACTTTAGAAGAATTTCAAAAAAGAATTTCTGCAGCTACGAGAGAAGACAATGAAGATCTAGATACATCAGGCGAAGAATGGGAATTAGGTCAAAATTCCAGAAAAGGTTCCGTCAAAAAAGATTTTGCAATTTCCTCAGGTGCCGATCTGGCGACTCAACACACAATAGCTGTGTATCCTAAAAATGGTTGGTATAAATTACGAAAAGCTCTTAAAAAATATGATCAATCTGTGAGATATAGCCTGATTGTCACCATAGAAACTGATGAATCCACGGTTGACCTTTATACACCGGTTTACAACATGATCCATACACCGATCGAAATAACAAATTGATTTAGAAATAAGAAAAACTCCCTATTTGCCGTAGCTGGTAATTACTTTTTCGATCGATTTGACTTTTCTTTTTAGCTTAGTCACCCAATAAAACAGACCAAACCGAATAAGTCCTCAGGATTAACTTTTTGATACAATTCATGACCGCAGACCAAATCAAACAACTCGAAGATCGGCTCTGGACAGCTGCCGACCAGCTCAGGGCCAATAGCAAGCTGACCGCCACAGAATACTCATTCCCTGTGCTGGGATTGATCTTTCTTCGTCATGCATTCAACCGCTTTGTAGTGGCCAAAGAAGAAATAGAAGCAAAACTGCCAGTACACCCTCAGCGTGGCAGACGGACGATCACCAAGGAAGACTTTACCAGTGCCAAGGCGCTCTATTTGCCGGAGAAATCCCGATGGGATTACCTTTCTGCATTACCGGAAAGTACGGACATTGGCCAGGAGCTGGATGAGGCCATGCGGGAAATCGAGAAGCAGCATGAGAACCTTACCAACGTATTGCCGAAGAACTACACCCTTTTCGAAAAAGAGCTTTTGTTCCAACTAGTGAGGACGTTCAATGACGAAGCGCTCAATGGGGTGACCGGAGATGTTTTCGGGCGTATATACGAATACTTCCTCAATGAATTTGCCAAGAAAGGCGCACAGGAAGGTGGCGAATTCTTTACCCCACCTTCATTGGTCAATGCCATTGTGAATGTGATAGAACCGGATCACGGCACAGTGTTTGACCCGGCATGTGGTAGTGCGGGCATGTTTGTGCAGACCGCCCACTTCATCGAAGAAGAAGGATTCGATGCGGCCCAAAAAGTCAATTTCTACGGACAGGAAAAAACCAGCACCAACATCAAGCTCGCCAAGATGAACATGGCCGTGCATGGCATGGATGCCAAACTGGTAGAGGGCAACACCTTCTATGAAGACCATCATGCCCTGGTGGGCAAGTGTGACTTTGTGATGGCCAATCCACCTTTCAATGTGGATGGTGTGGACAAAGACAAAGATGGGGTGAAAAATGATACCCGTCTGCCGTTTGGTTTGCCCAAAAATGACAATGCCAACTACCTGTGGATTCAGTACTTCTACAGCTACCTGAATGATAAAGGCCGTGCAGGTTTTGTGATGGCATCTTCCGCTTCTGATGCCGGACATAGCGAAAAGCTCATCCGTCAGCAACTGGTAGAGACTGGCGCTGTAGATGTGATGGTCACCATCGGGCCAAAGTTTTTCTATACCCGCTCACTTCCATGTACGCTGTGGTTCCTCGACAAAGCCAAGGCAAAGGATGAAACTTGTGCCAACCAAACCCTCATGCTCGATCTGCGGGAGGTTTACCGAAAAGTATCTTCAAATCTTCACGATTTCACTCCTGAGCACTTGCGAAACATTCACGCCATAGTAGGACTTTACCGGGGTAATACCGGGTATTTCAAAAAGACCATCGAGCACTATGCGGCACAGGAAGCCAACTACCTGGCACAGCTCATAGAGGCTATCCAAGGCATGTCAGCGATGAAAGCACCCTATCCGGGCTATATGTTCAAATATGCGGATATAGAAAAGCTCAAAATAGCCGACATCAAAAAGCTAAAGCGCGAACTCACCGACCACTTCAAGCATGTGAAGGACAGCACCAAAGAAGTGATGGCAGATGATACCATCAAGCTGGAGAGGGAATTTATCAAAACCCTGCGCGAGTATTTACAAACACTCGATGAAGCCACCAAAGCAGCCCAGGAACTGGCAGAGTTGGCTACTTACTTCCACAAAGAATACACCTGGATGACCAGCCGCTTCCCGGATGGTACCTATACCGATGTAGCCGGACTTTGCAAAGTGGTGAGCCGGGGCGACATAGCCGCCAATGACTATAGCCTCACTGCCGGGCGATATGTAGGCGTAGCGCCACAGCACGACGAAGATTTCGACTATGAAGAGCGCATGAAAGAGATCAAACTAGAGCTGGCCAGTCTCAATGAGGAGGCCACAGAACTCGCTGAAAAAATACAACTGGACTTAGAGGAGTTGGGAATATGAGTTGGAAGGAAATCTGTGTTGGAGATTTGGGACAGGTAATTACTGGTAATACACCTCCAAAAAAGAATCCAGAATTCTATGGAGATGATTATAAGTTCATAAAACCAACAGATATAGAAATCGGCATTAGGCATACTTTGAAAACTGAGGAGTGTTACTCTGCCTTAGCTTATGAAAAGTATAAGAAATCATTAATTCCGCCATTATCCACTTGCGTGGTGACGATTGGAAGTATTGGCAAGAAAATCACGATGGCAGATGATGAGTGTTTCGTTAATCAAGCGATTAATGCAGTAATACCTGATCAGGAAAAGTATGATCCTTATTTTGTCTTTTACGCTTTAACTAATCTACTTCCTGAAGTAAAAAAAGCTGATACAGGAGCTTCTTCAGGTAGAGAAAATGTGAGTAAAAGCAATTTCATGGGACTCAGACTTGAAGTTCCCGAATCACTTGAAACACAAAGAAAAATTGGATCAATCCTTAAAAATATTGACGACCTGATCGAAAACAACCTGAAGCGCATCCGGCTGCTGGAAGAAGCCGCCCAAAACCTCTACCGCGAGTGGTTCGTCCACATGCGCTTCCCCGGCCATGAGTCCGCCACCTTTGGTGATGATGGCATGCCGGAGGGGTGGGAAATGAAATCTATTGGTGAAGTTGGAAGTGTTGTTACTGGTAAGACACCACCAACAAAAAACAGTGGTTTTTATGGAGGAGAAATGACTTTCGTAAAAACTCCTGATATGCATAATTCGGTTTATGTGGTTAGTTCTGAGCAAACACTTAGTCAGACCGGAGTTGATATTCAAAGCAATAAAACGATTCCGCCGTTCAGTATAATGGTAAGTTGTATTGGAACAGCTGGTGTAGTTGCTTTGACCTCCGATTATTGTCAAACAAATCAACAAATAAATAGCCTAATTATTCCTTCCCTTCATTACACCCTATATGCATATCAATATTGCAAAAGCCTTAAACCGATACTCGAAGGATTAGGAAGTAATGGAGCAACGATGGTAAATGTGAATAAAGGAAAATTTGAGGGAATTCCAATTCTGAATCCTAATGAGACAATTATAGATGCCTTTGGTGAATTAGTTAAACCTATGTTTTTTAAAATTCTTAATATTCAAAGACAAAACATCAAGCTCAAAGAAGCCCGTGACATTCTGCTTCCTCGCCTGATGAACCAAACGATATCGGTATGATTTCAAACACCACTATCCAAAAAACCCTCAAGGTAAAACATGCCGTGTCTGAGTATTTCGAAAAACACCCGCAGGAAAAGACCGTGCAGGCCAAGAAACTGATGCCATGGTTGATCGAAAAGGGGATTTTCAATACTGACAACAAAGATGGTAAACCCATCCGTCAGCTGCTACGAGATCTGAATAGAGAAAATATGCTTCACCTCATCCCGCAAGCACGTGGAGAAAAGAAGGAAATTAATATCAATTGGTTTTTTGATAAAGTGTGAAACTATCTGTTAAACAACTTATTTACCAGTGCTATCAGTATCGGTACTAATCCTGTCTGTGATTGTTGAACCGGAAGTGTTTCATCATTGAGTCGATTATACACATCTGGATTAAAGAAAGTCATGCTCAAAATCTCAGCTTCCGAAATCACAACCTCAACAAGTGCTTCCTCTGGATTCTCATAGCTTGAGTAGATTTTCAAATTATAGTCTTTTTCCAGCTTCACATCCATCGTTTCAGTACGGTACCCACTATAAAATAACACCAGCCTCACAAAAGAAGACTCTGGGTGTGGTTCATGTAATTCTGCAATCAAACCCACATACACCTTGCCATTTTTAAGGGTAATCATCATTGGGTTTTCAAAAAAGTAACTTTCAAGGAAATCGACTTGAAGAGAATTTCCTGTTTCCTCAATTGCCCTGGATAGATACCAGTTTTTATTATCACTGTTCAGTAAGTTGAATATGACTGTATACAATACAGCCATTATAAATGATAATAGTGATGGAAGGAAATACGGGATCGTTATTTCAGTGAACAGAAGCAAATGATTGACTTTCAAAGGCCAAATTGCTTTAGCTGTAAACCATAAGGTCAGACTGATAGAAAAGAAAATTGTTGCTGATAATAGTGAATCAAAGATGAGCCTTTGTCGCTCTTTTCTTTTATAAAAATGTTTCCATTTTATAGATCTGGTGAGATAAAAATACCCACCCAAAAGTGGGAGAAGAAGAATGCTCCAACTCATTTTTTATTGAGGAGGACAACAGGCTTAAGATGTTCTACCCAATATCTAAAACGCTTGGAAGCAAGTATATCCTTTCTATCCTTGGTAAAAGTGCCGGATTTGGTGATTTTGAATTGCTTTTGATTGACGATCTCTTTAGTGAGTTCCATACAAAGTATTTTGCTACTGCTTTAATAACTGCAAAATAAGAAAAAAGATTTGATTACCTATATTTTCATTTTCTATAAAAACATCAATAGCAACTCTTATTTTATCAAACTTATTTCCTGATAACAGAAAATCAACATTTTCCATATCATTTGGTTCAGTTTCACGTCATTTGATTAATTTCATCGTCACAAAGGAATTTTTCTAAATGTCAGCAGAATACTCAGAAGACGGCCTCATAGAACAAACCTGCATGGACATCTTCCATGACCAGCTGTGCTGGAAAGTGTCCAATGCTTACAAGGGCGAAACTTTTGGTTCATCCGGTTCATTAGGGAGAGAATCAGAATCCGAAGTGTTGCTGAAAACACGGGTAATGGAAGTGCTCCGCATCTTCAATCCCAACCTGCCGGAGCAAGCTTACAAAAACGCTTACGAACTGTTGAATGCCAGCACCTCCACCAAATCACTCGTGGAGATCAACCAGGAGAAGTACCAGTACATCCGTGAGGGTATTCCGGTTACTTACAAAAACCAGCAGGGAGAAATCGTCACCAATCACCGGCTGCAAATCATGGATTTTGACAATCCGTCGAACAATGACTTTCTGGCCGTTCAGCAGCTATGGATCACAGGCAAATCTGGAAGACGAAGAAGACCAGATATTATTGGATATGTAAATGGCATTCCATTAGTCTTTATCGAACTCAAGGCACACCATCGTAAGCTACAGGTGGCCTATGAAGATAACCTTTCTGACTACAAAGACACCATTCCTCGTATTTTTCACTACAATGCGTTCATCCTCCTCAGCAATGGATTAGAAAGTAAGATTGGCACGATCACATCGCGGTTTACCCACTTCCTGGACTGGAAGCGTATCGCCGAAGATCAGGAAGGCATCATTAGCCTCGATACCATCTTGCAGGGGACCTGTGAGAAAAGTCGTTGCCTCGATCTTGTGGAGAACTTCACCTTTTTCGATGACAGTCTGGGCACAGTCATTAAGCTAGTAGCCCGCAACCATCAGTTCATTGGTGTCAACAAGGCCATCGATCATTTCAACCAGCAGCAAATTGATTTTGATGCAGGTAAGATCAGCCAGGAGGACAAACAGAAACTGGGTGTCTTCTGGCATACCCAAGGCAGTGGAAAATCCTACTCCATGGCGTTTCTGGCACAGAAGATCCACCGCAAAGTGTCTGGCAATTTCACTTTTGTGATCCTTACAGATCGCAGTGAACTGGACAAACAGATCTATGGCACTTTCTCAGGGGTAAAGGCTGTGAAAAATAAGGACGTAAAAGCTCGTAGTGGTACTGACCTCAAACGGTTACTCAAAACCCAAAACCGATACATTTTCACGCTCATTCACAAGTTCAACTTTGAGGAGGTGATCACCACACGTGACGATATTATTGTGATCTCCGATGAAGCGCATCGTACACAAGGAGGATCATTGGCTATGAACCTCAGACGCGCCTTGCCCAATGCTTCTTTCATGGGCTTCACCGGCACACCCCTTTTCAAAGACGATGAAATTACCCGCCGGATTTTTGGGGATTATGTATCCATCTATGATTTCAAACGATCTATTGAAGATGGTGCCACCGTACCACTTTACTATGAAAACCGTGGTGAAAAACTCAATCTGGAAAATCCACAGATCAATGAGCAGATCCGTGAAGCCATAGAAGCTTCAGATCTGGACTCTGATCAGGAGGACAAACTCAAAAGACTTTTTGCCAAAGAATACCCAATTCTTACGGCTGAGAAGAGATTAAAATCCATTGCCAAAGACGTAGTGCAGCACTTCAATACACGAGGCTACCTGGGAAAGGCCATGTTTGTGGCCATTGACAAAGTGACCGCCGTGAAAATGTACAACTTCATCACAGAAGCATGGGTTGAGTTCGTATCCAACAAGGAAAAGGAAATTCAAAAGATTGAAGACCAGCAAGAGCAGCTGATACAGTTCAGATCATTGGAGTGGACCAGGGAAACGGAAATTGCTGTGGTGGTGAGCAGTGAGCAAAACGAAATCCGAAAATTTACTAATTGGGGACTTGATATTGAGCCACACCGTGAGAAAATGAATACCCGCGATCTGGAGAAAGAGTTCAAAGATGAAGATCATCCGTTCCGTTTGGCCATCGTTTGTGCCATGTGGATCACTGGGTTTGATGTGCCGAGCTTATCCACGCTGTATCTAGACAAACCTTTAAGAGCACACACGCTCATGCAGACTATTGCCCGTGCAAACAGAGTGCATACCTCCGAAAAGAACAATGGACTGATCGTTGACTACATCGAAACTTACAAAAGCCTGTTGGAAGCACTGGCTATCTATGCCATAGGAGGTTCGAAAGGAGGTTCAGGATCCGGTGGACCAGAAGTGCCAGTGAAGCCAAATGAGGAATTGGTGGAGGAACTCAGGGAGGCTACAGATTCAGTGGTCGTTTACTTGAAGGAAGAAGTGTCTTTTGATATCAATGAAGTGATCAGCTCCTCAGGTTTACACCGTATAAAAGCCATCAAGGACGGTGTAGATGCTGTATATACTACGGATGAAACCAAAGCAAAATTTGGAGTATTAGCCAGGGAGCTTTTCAAAAAGTACAAAGCCCTGATGCCAGACAAACGAACAGAGGAGTTCCGACCGGTTCGGGATGCAGTGAATGCCATATATGCCACCATCACAGACAATGTGGAAGACGCTGACATTTCAGCCATCATGAAACAGGTGCAGGATGTAGTAGATCAAAATATTGAAAGTCTGAATATGGTGGCAGAACCAACGGCTGACTATGGTAAGAAAATCGATCTGAGTGGACTGGACTTTGAGTTGGTAGAAAAGCATTTCCTGAAACTTTCAAATAAAAATACCGCTGTTCAAAGCCTGAAACAGAAAATAGAAATCCAGCTGAAGCGCATGGTAGATGACAATCCTTTACGAGTGGACTATTACGAGAAGTATAAGGAGATCATTGATGAATATAATCAAGGCAAAGAACGGGTAACCATCGAGGAAACATTCCGCAAACTCCTCAGCTTCATTTCTGATCTTTCCGATGAAGATACC
>JAUILH010000005.1 GCA_030433115.1 Bacteroidia bacterium
CCTTTGTGTGACAACGAAATTCTGCCAGTGGTGCAGCCGGTATCCTTCGCGTTGAATAGACGCGGAGATTTAGGCGGAGACACGCCAGGGCAGCCAGAAAAAATCGACATAAAAAAAGCACCAGATTTCCATCTGATGCTTTCTCTAAATAATTTAAAATTGAATTACGCCAACACCGAGTCTAATAAGGTATTGGTTTTCTTAACACCTTCTGCGCTCTCACTCAATTTAGCTTTTTCAGCATCACTCAAATCAATTTCAACAATTTTCTCGATTCCGTTTTTACCAAGAATACATGGCACACCAATAGACAGGTCGTTTAAACCATACTCCCCTTCTAACAATGCCGAACAAGGGAACATTTTTTGAGAATCCTGGGCAATTGCCTGAACCAATGCAGACACAGCTGCTCCGGGCGCATACCACGCGGAAGTCCCTAATAGACCTGTTAACGTTGCTCCACCTACTTTTGTAGCCTGAACGATTTCTTCCATTTTATCATCTGACAAAAATTCGCTTACCGGCACACTATTTCTTACGGCTTTTCCAATCAATGGCACCATGCCTTTGTCTGAATGACCGCCGATTACCATGCCATTCACATCTGAGGCCGGACAATCAAGTGCTTCACTTAATCTGTACTTAAATCTTGCACTATCCAAAGCACCTCCCATTCCAATAATTCTGTGTTTAGGTAGGCCTGTTGCTTTATGGGCCAAATATGCCATGGTATCCATTGGATTACTCACAACAATTAAAATAACATTTGGAGAGTGTTTGATGAGATTAGCCGACACCTCTTTAACAATACCTGCATTGATTCCGATTAATTCCTCTCTGGTCATGCCAGGCTTTCTTGGAATTCCGGAAGTAATGACAGCTACATCACTTCCAGCGGTAGCAGAATAATCATTAGTACTTCCTACAATTTTTGTATCGAAACCATTCAAAGAAGCACATTGCATAAGGTCCATGGCTTTCCCTTCTGCATAACCCTCTTTAATGTCTACCAAAACTACCTCAGACGCAAAATTCTTGATAGCGATATACTCTGCACAGCTTGCGCCCACGGCACCTGCACCAACAACAGTAACTTTCATTTTAATATATGTGTTTTAAGATTTAACAAATGTGTCGCCCGAATTTAGTGAAACTCCCTCACTTAAAGCCTTAGAATTCAAAATATTTTAATTTCTTTATGAAAATTGGCAACCGCCATAAAAAAGCAACGTCTAAGCAAGTGAAAGAAAGGATGAAATTATCCGAATCAGAGTTGAAAGAGGCCATCGAGGGATGCATGAGAGGTGATAGAAGGTCGCAGCAATCAGTCTTTGAGACTTATTATGGCAAGATGTTATCTGTTGCTATGAGATATTCAAAGAACGAAGATTTGGCAAAAGATTTGGTTCAGGAGAGTTTCATAAAGGTCTTTGAAAAAGTTAGAAAGTACAACCACCAGGGTTCGTTTGAAGGTTGGATCAGAAGAATTGTAGTCAATACATCTATTGATTACTTCAGAAAGAAAAAACATGAACTATTGGTGTTGGATGACGACGACAGCTATGACGGTAAATATGGCGTGCAGGAAGAGGAAGTTGATGATGAAGGATTATATGCCCAAATAAAACCCGATATGGTTGTTAAAGCAATTGCTCAATTGAGTCCGGCTTACAAAATGGTATTTAACATGTACATTATTGAAGGCTATTCTCATCAGGAAATTGCGGATGAATTGGAGATAAGTGTGGGGACATCCAAATCTAACTTGGCCAAAGCCAAACAGAAAATGAAGAAAATATTGCTTACAGAACTCAATAAAAAATTATGAATAAGTTAGACTTATTTGAAAACTTAATTAAGAAGTCGGCTGAAGCGCACGAAATGCCTTATGAGGCCAGTGCGTGGTCTGACATGACTTCTAAATTAGATGCATCCTCTACTGGAGGTAGTTCTAGTGGTTTGAATACCATTGCTGCTTGTCTATCGGGGGTGATTATTGTGGGAGGTTTGGCCACTTTAGGCAATTCACTCAAACAGTCATCTAATGACCATCAAAATGAAGCTACAAATACAGCTCATGTCACATCTTTTGAAGAGCACGCTGTTGTAGTTGAACACAAATACACAGAAGTACTTGTAGAAAACAGAACTGACCAGAAGAATGCGACTTCTGAAGACAGTGCTTTACCAGAAAGTCATATTTCTAAAATGGAACAAGCTTCTGTGGTAATCTATGATGAAAACACCAAAGAAGAGACCGTTGTTGTAGTATCTGATTTGAAAGACCAATTAAAGGAACAAAAGGAGGACATTAAGAACAACACAGAAACTTCAGACAAAAACGTTAAAATTATTACTGGAGGGCTTCCTGACAACATAGATGTTTCTGAAAACAGTGCTAACGTGCTACAGGACATTTTGCCTCTTCCGGCCAACGCAACCCCATGTGAGGGAGAAAAAGTTGAGTTTGATATATTAATGTATAGCGACAAACAGACCACTGAATGGGATTTCGGAGATGGATATATTTCTTCTTCCAGAAACCCTGCTCATGTTTATGAGAAAGCCGGAACTTATACCTTGACCTTGAAAACAAGATTCAAAGACAATCCTGATCAGGTAATTGAAAAGACGACAAAAATTGAGGTACTGGAATCTCCCAAGGTAGATTTCACCATTCATACCTCAGACTTTGCCGCCAGACCGATTACTACTTTGGAATCTCGAAATGGGAACAGCAATGCTGTGTGGACATTATCCAACGGAAAGAAATACACCGGAAGCAATGCGGAAACCATTTTCAACAAGAAGGGCTCTAAGACCATTACACTTAATCAAGTCGCTGCTAACGGCTGTGAAGCATCTAAGTCTAAAACAATATACGTTGAGAATGACTATAACTTGTTAGCGCCTAACTCCTTCACCTGCAACGGAGATGGTAGAAATGATGAGTGGTTCCCTGCAGCTCTAACACAGTTAGATTTTGCTTACGAACTAGTTATCTTGGACAAGCAGGGCAGAACTGTGTATACCACCAGGACTAACAGACCCTGGAATGGTATTAATAACAGTAATGGAGAGAGCTGTGCTACAGGGTTTTACGTGTGGTATGTAAAACTTACTAATGACAAAAATCAAGTCGAAGAATATAAAGGTTCCCTTTATCTAAATAGGAATTGATTTCGTCGAAAATATAATTGATCAAAAGTCTGGCTAAGCCAGACTTTTGTAATTTACAGACTTAAGTATCATGCAAAACAAACATGTTTATCAAAATATTCTCAAAATGAATCTTAATTAAACATTTGTTTAAATTTTAAACCTTCATGAAACAACTGCTTGCTAAACTATCATTTGCCTTTAAACTAAGCTTACTGGCTACCAGCTTATTTTCAATTTCAACATCACAAGCTTCTCACGTAACCGGAGGCAACATCACATACGAATGTACGGGAAATCCTAACGAATTTCTGGTAACACTCACTCTCTTCAACGATTGTGGGTCTGCCGCTATTTCAACCACTCCCTACCTTGATTTTGCCAATGATTGTGGATACACCATGACATCTAGTGCCATGACGCAAGTAGGGGCTCCTGTTGATGTATCTCAATTGTGTCCAAGTGTTACGAGTGAGTGCGCAGGCGGAACCTACCCTGGTTATCAAATGTATACGTACGAATTGTTGGTTACGCTTCCTGGTCCTTGCGACAGTTGGACATTCAGCTACGATTTATGTTGTAGAAATACTTCTACCAACGTAAGTGGTGCTTCATCAGATGACATTTACGTGGAAGCCGTGCTTAATTCCAATACAGCACCTTGTAACAGCTCTCCACAGGTTACAGGACAGCCTATTCCTTATATGTGTGCCGGACAAGCATCATCCTGGTCTCCTAACGTATCTGAACCAGATGGCAATACTTTGGTATTTTCTCTTATCTCAGCAATGGACTTTGGTGGAGTTCCTGTCACTTACGTTGCGCCTTTTACCGGAGCTAGCCCCATTCAGGGAATGACCATAGATCCCAACACAGGATTGATTACGGTAACTCCCACTATGACCGGCAACTATGTTATTGCTGTTCTCATTGAGGAGTATGATGCCAATGGAAACCTGGTGGGCAGTATAGTTCAGGATTTCCAAATTGAGGTCATCAACTGTACTAATAGCACCCCAACTCCACCAGCAGCTGGTATTACGAACTTTTCCGGAACGGCCACACAAGGTGGTGCAAACAGTATCAGTATTTGTAGTTTAGGAGAGAGTTTCTGTTTTGATGTAACCTTTACCGATCCTGATGGTGGTAACAACCTAACATTAACTTCCAATGCCACAAGCATATTACCTGGTGCTACTTTTACACAAACCGGAACCAATCCGGCCACTGCGACTATCTGTTGGACTTCTGTAGCTGGCTATACTGGTAACTTGATTACGATTTTAGCTGAAGATGATGCCTGTCCAATCAACGGAACGTCCAGTTTTGTGATTGACCTTGACATTGCCCCCCCACTCACCGTATCCGGAGCGACTACCTACTGTGGAAACGGATCGGCTCTATTATCCGCTATTGGCGCAGGTCCCTTTACTTGGACATCCATTTCGGGAGACCCCTTGATAGTAGGAACAAATTTCACTTGTAACCCTTGTTCAAACCCAACAGCTACCCCCACCCAAACTACCACTTATGAAGTAACGGATGGCTGTGGAAATACGGAACAAGTTACAGTAACCGTCGTTCCGAATACGGGTGGAATTGATGCCACGGTGACCACTGCTGACCAAACGATTTGTCCGGGGCAATGTGTTAATTTGAACGGAACCACTCTTGAAGATTTTTCAGTTAACCAACAACAAACCTTCAGCGCCAATCCTAATGCCGCTATCAGCAGTACCATTGGAACTACCAGCAGCACAATAAATGTTAGTGGACTTAGCATGACCAATGTTCCTGTTGGCGGTATTGAGTCTGTTTGTTTAAATATTGATCATACTTTCGATGGTGATTTGGACATTTTCCTAGTCTGCCCGGGAGGAACTACTCTTGAACTCTCCACTGACAATGGCGGAGGCGGTGATAACTATTCTGGAACTTGTTTCACCATATCTGCCGTTCAGAATATTACCGCGGGAACCGCGCCTTTTACAGGAAATTTTCTTCCGGAAGGAGGAACCCTGGACGCATTTGCCGGATGCCTGGCAAACGGCAACTGGACACTTCAAGTTACTGATGATGCCGCTGGGGACATAGGCACCTTGCTTTCCTGGTCTATCACATTTAATGACCAATCAACAGGGCAAGGTCCGGCAACCTCTTTTACCTGGACCCCTACCACAAATATGACTGGTGCAAACACATTGACCCCCCAGGTTTGCCCTACGACCACAACCTCCTATACGCTGACTGCATTTGATCAAAACGGCTGTTTTGACACGGATGATGTAACAATCACCGTTGTACCCTTGAACCCGCCAACTTTGACGCCTACCCATGAATCTTGTGCAGGTGCAAACGACGGTAGCATTACTGCCACTCCAAATGGTGGGACAGCACCTTACACCTACAATTTAACTGGAACTTCAACAGCTACAAACGGTACAGGCGTCTTCAATGGTCTTGCCGACGGTAATTACACCGTTACTTATACTGATGCGAACAACTGTAGTGGTACTGCAAATGTTACCATCAACCCAGGACCAACCATTAGTGCAAACATTGCCAATGCAGCAAATCAGTGCCTCACGGGCAACTCGTTCACATTTAATGGGTCAGGTTCTACCATCTCAAATGGAACCATAACGTCTTACAACTGGAATTTTGGTGATAGCAACACCGGAACAGGTCAAACACCAACTCATTCTTACACAAATGCCGGAAACTATGTGGTAACCTTGACTGTTTCCAATGGAACATGTACACATTCAACAACCATCAATATTACAGTTAATCCAAATCCAACTGTCACAGCCTCCGGAACAAACATTACATGTAATGGTGCGAACGATGGAACTGTTTCCGCTGTTGGTGCTGGCACAAGTGGATATTCCTACGCTTGGAACAATGGTGCTGGGAATGGTGCGAACGTCAATGGATTAGGACCAAACACATACACGGTTACGGTCACAGATATTAATGGTTGTACCGCCACAGATAATGTCACAATTAGTGAACCACCAGCAATTACTTCTTCAATTGCTGGTACAAATGCGTCTTGCGCGGGCATAAATGATGGAACTGCCACGGTCACCGCCAACGGAGGTACAGGTGCACTGAACTATAACTGGGCTCCAGCTCCTGGATCAGGTCAAGGTACCAATTCAGCCGGAGGTTTAGTTGGAGGCACTGCATATACAGTAACCATTACAGATGCAAATAACTGTTCAGTTACTGAAACTTTCACACCAACCGTACCTGCTGCGATCAATGTTACCGCTACTGCCACTGATGCCAATTGTGGTGCTTCAGACGGAACCCTAGTGGTCAATAACGTAACTGGAGGTAGTGGGACATATACATCAACTGTTTGGGTAGATGACGCTACGAGTTTAGTTGTTGGAAATCCTGGTGCTGTTCCTGCTGGATCATACACTGTTACTGTCACCGACAATAATGGATGTACAGGAACTGCTACAGTAGCTGTTTCAGGATTAGCAGGTCCAACAGTTTCAGTGACTGGGCAAACGAACGCTTCTTGTAGCACTGTTTGTAACGGAACTGCCAGCATCAATGCCACAGGTGGTTCAGGGGCATTGACTTATGTTTGGGCTCCTGCTCCTGGTGGTGGTCAGGGTACTCCAAACGCCACAGGTTTGTGTGGAGGCACAACTTATACAGTAACCGTAACTGATGCAGGTGGATGCTCTGATGTTACCAATGTTAATATTGGAACTGATCCAGATCCTACAGCCGCAATAGCCCTCGATCAAAATGCACAATGTAATGGCGTTTGTGATGGACAGGCTACTGCAACTATGACAGGAGGCACCGCCGCTTTCACCTATGCATGGTCTAATAGTGAAACGACTCAACAAGCTGTGGCATTATGTGTCGGAAACCACACCGTAACAATAACTGACGCCAATGGATGTGCCGCAACTGCAAACATTGCCATTACTGAACCAACCGGTTTGACACTCAATATTGCCGGAACAGACGCAACTTGTAATGGTGTTTGTGATGGGTCTGCAGATGCCACAATAACAGGAGGAACTGCTCCATATACCACTGTATGGCAACATGGTCCTACATCTGAAGACTTAAACGGAGTGCTTTGTGCAAACAACTACACTTTAGATGTTACAGACAATCAAGGTTGCACCGTCTCAGCCAGCGTCACAATTAATGAACCGACAGCGATCACTTCATCCATTACAGGAACAAATGTTACATGTAACGGTGCAAATGATGGCACTGCAACAGTAACTGCCGGTGGAGGTACGGGAGCACTTTCTTATAACTGGGTTCCTGCCCCTGGATCAGGACAAGGAACAAACTCTGCCGGAGGTTTGGTAGGTGGCACTGCATATACTGTAACTGTTACAGATGGAAACGGATGTACAGTTACTGAAACCTTCACACCAACAGAACCAACACCACTTGTGGTGAATGCCAGTGGCGTTAATTCCAACTGTGGTCAATCAGATGGCTCAGTTTCCGCCAATGCTTCAGGAGGAACTACTGGCTACAATTTTGAATGGTTTGACAATGCTGCTTTAACAAACAGTATCGGAACCGGAGCGAACATTGGTACGCTGCCTGCAGGAACCTATTATATCCAAGTAACAGATGCCAACAACTGTACTGCATCCACATCAGTGAGCATTGTGGATAATAACGGCGGAAGTATAACCAGTACTCAAACAGAAGTATTGTGTAACGGAGGAACTGATGGATCTATTAATGTTACCGTTACTGGGGGCACTCCGAACTTTACATACAACTGGACGGGACCAGGTGCCTTTACTTCCAACAATGAAGATTTAACCGGTTTGGCAGCTGGTACTTATGATGTCACAGTAACAGATGCTGTTGGCTGTATCTTAACACTCTCTGCTACCATTACAGAGCCAGCCCTACTCACCGTGACTGCTAACGGAAGTGATGCACTTTGTTTCGGCAATTCAGATGGTACATTATCCGCAAGTGCATCAGGAGGTACTGCAGCTTACTCTTACGAATGGTATGACAATGCTGCTCTTACAAGTAATATTGGTTCGGGAACACCCTTTAACAATGTTGGAGCAAACACCTATTATGTTGAAGTAACTGACGCTAATGGTTGTACAGCTTCAAACTCTTTCACTGTGAACGAACCAGCTCAAATTGTTCCGGTCGTGACATCTACTGATGCCAATTGCGGTCAATCTGATGGAAGCGTGTCTGTGACATCTACCTCAGGAGGATCTGGCAACTACGTATCTGAAACCTGGGTAGATGATGCCACTGGTTTGACTGTTCCAAACATCAATGCAGTACCAGGTGGCTCATACACTGTTACTGTTACTGATGACAATGGCTGTACTGGAACTGCTACGGTTGGGGTTAACAACAACTCTGGTCCAACATTGAGCATCAATACTCAAACGGGTGCATCATGTTTTGGAGTTTGCGACGGACTTGCAAGTTTAACAACCACTGGCGGTACAGCCGGGTACACTTATAACTGGACACCAATGCCAGGATCAGGACAGGGAACTGACAACGTTTCAGGTTTATGTGCTGGCAACTACAACGCGACTGTTACGGACGCAAATGGTTGTGTGGACAACATCACTATTACCATTACTGAACCCCCAGTGTTGGACATCACAATTACCGCAAGTTCTGATGTGACCATCAATGGTGGAAACGATGGATCAGCCAATTCAACCGCAAATGGAGGTACGCCTGGCTACACCTATGAATGGTATAATGGCTGCCCTCCAGGTACCACAATTGGTCAAACTACAAGCAATGCAACGAACTTGAGTGCCGGAACCTACTCCGTAATCGTTACGGACAACAAAGGTTGTTTAGACACTACTTGTGTCACTATTAATGAGCCTAACACCATTTCAACTGTATTGGTTTCAACTGATGCTTTGTGCAACAGCTCTTGTGATGGATCGGCCACAGTGACTGCTTCAGGTGGTGTTGGAGGGTATACTTATCAATGGTTTGATGCTGCCACGAACAATCCTTTACCAGGTCAAACTGGCGTTACTGCCTTAAACCTTTGCGCCGGTGATTACTATGTCCAGGTAACGGATGCTAATGGAGGTTCTACCAATAGTTTACCAATTACGATCAACGAACCGACCGTGATCAGTGGTACGACTTCAGTGACTTCCAACTTCAATGGTGCTGATATTTCATGTAACGGAGCCTGCGATGGTGCTGCTAATATTGCGGCAAGTGGAGGAACACCTGGTTATTTATACCAATGGAATGACCCTGCAAACTCTACAACCGCTGCGATCAATGGATTGTGCGCCGGAACCTATGATGTGGTAGTTACCGATTTTAATGGTTGTACAAATACTTTCTCAGTAAACTTATCAGAGCCCACTCCACTCGCTAATAACAACAATGGCACGAATGCCTCTTGTTTTGGAGTGTGTGATGGATCGGTAACAGCTACTACTTCCGGAGGAACTGCTCCGTATACTTACCAGTGGAACGACCCTGCTCTATCAACAACCACTACCGTAAATGGTTTGTGTGCGGGCACCTACAACGTCACCATTACAGATGCTAATGGATGTAGCATTAACGATCAAATTATTATTACCGAACCAACAGAATTGATCTTGTCAAGTACAACGGTAGGATCGAATTGTGGTCAAACAGATGGTTCTGCCACGGTAAGTATCGTGCAAGGAGATCCTAATTTCACCTATCAATGGGATGCTGCCGCAGGAAATCAAACAACGGCAACTGCTAGTAATGTAGGTTTTGGATGTTATACGGTCACAGTGACTGATGGAAATGGTTGTACGGCTACAGAAACTGCTTGTGTTCAGGATTTAGGAGCACCAACTATCACACCACTAACGGTGAATGATGTGAATTGTAATGCAGGTTGTGATGGATTTGCTCAAGTTCAGGTAACCGGCGGTCTAGCCCCTTATAATTATCAGTGGTTCGACAACGCTAGCAATCCGATCAGCGGAATTTCAACGACACCATCAGTGAACAACCTATGTGCCGGTACATATACCGCGGAGATGACTGATGCCAATGGGTGTGTTGCCACTACTTCCATTACTATAAACGAACCTTTGGCCCTTAATGCAGTTGTTTCAAATACAGTAGATGTGACCTGTTTCGGTGATTGTGATGGAATTGCAACAGTAACAGCGTCAGGAGGTACGCTTCCTTTTACATATCAGTGGAATGATCCTGCCAGTCAAACTACCGCCACTGCCACTGCTTTGTGCCCTGGCACCTATACTTGTACTGTAACTGATGCAAACAATTGTACTTTCAACATCAACGCTACAATAGGCGAACCATTGCAGATTTTATTGACAGCTTCTGCCGTAGATGCTTTCTGCAATACACCAAGTGGTTCAAGCAATGTAAACATCATTCAAGGCGGTGTTGGAAACATATCTTATGCCTGGAACCCTACTGGTCAAACCGGTCAATCAGCTACCAACCTACTTCCAGGAAATTACACCGTTACAGTTACAGATCAAACCGGATGTTCTGCTACTGCCAATGCAACTGTTGGAAATATTCCTCCTGGGATCGCAAGCATTACCAACACAACTGACGTACTTTGCTTTGGAGGGTCTGATGGAACCGCAACAGTCTCCATGAATGGTGGAGCTGCAACGTTTAATTACGAATGGTTCAATAGTAACGGAACTCCAATTGGACAAACTACGCAAACTGCGACAGGTTTAAGTATTGGACAATACTACGCCTTGGTGACAGATGCCAACGGGTGTCTATCTAACTCAGATACCATTGCCATTGCTCAACCCAACGACATTACAATCAACTTTACAGTGGATAGTGTTGGCTGTGCAGGAGCTTGTACTGGTTTTGCCACAGCCAATGTTGGAGGTGGAACTGCTCCATATTCCTACCAATGGAACAATGCTCTGATGGAAATCACACCTTCTGCACAAGGACTTTGTGCTCAAAACTATACTGTAAATGTTGTAGATGACAATGGATGTCCGGCAACTGCCAATGTTGATGTTTACGAACCCGTTGCCGTGCAGTTAGACTCTACAGTAGTTAATGCGAACTGCGGTCAACCAGACGGACAAGCCTGCGTACTAGCTTCTGGTGGTGTTGCCCCATACTCATATTTGTGGCCTTCGGGCAACACCAACTCATGCGATATTGGTTTAGCCGCGAATACTTATTTGGTAGAAGTGACTGATGCCAATGATTGTATCAGTGTAATTCCGGTGGAGGTTCAGGACTTAAATGGTCCGGCAGCCAGCATTGTTGCTCAAACGGATGCCTCATGTGCAGGTTTATCTGATGGTTCTGCCACCGTAGATATGACGGGAGGAGCCGGTGCGTCATTCACAGTTCAATGGGATGCAAATGCCGGAAACCAAACCACTCCAACTGCTTCAAACCTGGCGGCAGGGAATTACTCAGTAACGATAACTGATGATATCGGCTGTAGTGCTTCAACCAGTGTTACCATTAATGAACCACTGCCTCTTCAGTTTGTAGACTATTTCCAAGACAATAGTTGTTTCGGTTCATGTGATGGAAGTGCCTGGGTAAACTTATCTGGCGGAACCGCCCCCTACAATTATGCCTGGGTGAATAATGCAGGAAATCCTATGGGAGCAACAGACAGTATTTCTAACTTATGCGTAGATGATTACACCGTCAATATTACTGACGCCAATGGTTGTGCAGTAAGTACCACTGTTACCGTTTCAGAACCACCTCAGGTGAGCGCAACAGCAAGCTCAACGAACATAAGTTGTAACGGTGCTTGTGATGGAACTGCAACTGCAACAGGAGTCGTAGGCGTTGGCCCATTTACATACTTGTGGAATGATCCTAATGCTCAAACCACGGCCTTCGCAGGAGGTTTGTGTCCGGGAACATACACTTGCACAGTTACTGATGCAGACGGCTGTTTCACGACTGTATCGGTAACCATCACGGAACCTACACCAGTGAGTGCCAGCATCACTGTATTCGGTAACGTCAATTGTACCAATGCATGTGACGGCTTTGCTCAGGCAGACCCTGCTGGAGGAACTCCAGGATACACATTCAGCTGGGACAACGGTGCTGGATTGGCGCAAATTGCGACAAACCTTTGTGCGAATACTTATACCGCCACAGTTACTGATGCAAACAACTGTTCAGCAACGGCTACTGTGACTATCACTGAACCACTGCCGTTAGGTGTATCATCAACTACAACTAATGTGACTTGCTTCAATGCTTGTAACGGCTCTGCGTCTATCCAACTGTCGGGAGGAACAGGTCCATTCAACTATCAGTGGGATGACCCGGCATTCAGCACAACTCCAACAGTTAATAATCTATGTGCAGGTCAGTATACATGTACTATTACTGATGCATTAGGTTGTCAAATTAGTGAGACTGTGATCATTACTCAACCTAATGAGTTGAGCTTAACCGCCAATCCAAGTGATGCTAACTGTGGACAGGCAAATGGTTCAATTTGTATCTCAGTTGTTGGAGGTGTGGCACCTTTCACTTATCAGTGGAGCGACATCAATACAACTACTACAGCATGTGTCAATAACATTACAGCTGGTTGTTATACAATCACTATTGTAGATGGCAATGGTTGTATCAAGGATAGTTTACTCTGTATTAATGACATTGCAGGTCCGACGGTGACCGGTATCAATTCAAGTAACGTAACCTGTTTTGGTGACATGGATGGTTCGGTAGAATTTTCTGTAACTGGAGGAACAGGTACGCCAACCATTGAATTGTTCGATGGCAATAATACCTCAGTGAATACTGGCAACTTACTTACCAATAACTTGGATGGTGATTGCTACACTTTAATAGCTACTGATATCGCTGGATGTGTTGGTACTGATGTCATATGTATCACAGAACCGAATCAAATTAATTCTGCAATTACTTCATCAACAGACGTGAGTTGTTTCCTTGGTTGTGATGGACAAGCCACTGTTTCGGTAAGTGGTGGACTGCCTTCATTGGTTAATGGATACAATTATTCATGGAACGCCGGTGGCTCTACGAATGCTGCTACTAATACTGCATTGTGCGCTGGCAACTACACAGTAACAGTTTCGGATAGTAATAATTGTACAACAACAAGCACCATTACAATTACTGAGCCTTCACAACTTCTGGTGAATACAGCCAATCAAGTAAATGTGAGTTGCGCTGGTTCGTGTGATGGGTCAATCAACGTAGTTGCTTCTGGAGCAACTCCTCCTTACTTATATAACTGGACCCCCAATGTAAGTGCCGGTCCTTCCGGAGGCGCATTGTGTGCGGGGGCATATGACGTAGTTGTTACTGACGGAAATGGTTGTGTAGCCAATGTCAACTTTAACATTACTGAGCCATTGCCATTGGCATTGAGTGCGTCAACCATCAACTCAACATGTACACAATGTAATGGTGGTGCCTCACTCACCGTGAATGGAGGAACAGCACCATTTACATACAACTGGTTAAATGGAGGAAACACACCTAATGCAGCTACAAATACCGGTTTGTGCCCGGGCAACCATACAGTTGAAGTGACTGATGCCAATGGGTGCACAGCAACACTTCAGGTTACCATTATCGATGAACCAGCACCTACCATTGATGGTTTCAACGTTAATCAACCTACTTGTAATGGTTTGAGCAATGGTTCTGCAGAAGTATTAACCTCTGGTGGTACAGGTAACTTAACTTACCTATGGGATGCTGCTGCATTCAATCAAATCTCTAACCCAGCGGTGGCATTGCCAGCTGGAACTTACTGTGTAACTGTTTCTGATGTAAATAACTGTCAGGTAACAAATTGCATCACGGTAGGTGAGCCTGCTCCACTACTCCCAGTTCCAGATATCAGCACTACCATCTGTTACGGAGACTCGTCTCAATTATGGGCAAGTGGTCAGGGTGGTACTGCACCTTATACTGTTAACTGGACTACACCTGGCTTGACTGGTCCCGGACCAATCATGGTGAATCCTTTAACAACTTCCACGTACTGTTTCACAATTACTGATGACAACGGTTGTGTATCTCCTTCCGGATGTGTTGACATAACAGTATTGCCACCACTCGACCTTGACTTGACTCCATCAACTGCTATTTGCAGTGGCAGCGGTATTGATCTAATTGCTCAAGCAACCGGTGGAAATGGTGGTCCGTATGTATTTAATTGGACAGATGAAAACGGAAACGTACTTGCTGCAACCAATAATGCAGACAGCTCATTTGTAAACGTCAATCCATCTACTCCAACCTGGTACTACGTCACCTTAAGTGATGGTTGTAGTTTGGATATCATTGATTCAACTCAGATTTCTATTAACCCGATTCCGAGTGCATCAATCAGTGCATTAGATTCAAATGGTTGTGTTCCTTTTACGGCACAATTCATTGCCAATTCTGACATTGGTGTCACGTATGAATTTGATTTTGAATGTGATGGTGTGATTGACTATTCTGGTCCGAATTCTAATCCAACTTTCACTTATCAAACACCGGGTACGTATGACGTTTGTATGAGAGTGATTTCAGCCGACGGTTGTGACACAAGTATTTCAGTGAATCAAATGATCACCGTATATCCGCTTCCCGTGGCAGATTTCACTATGAATCCTCCGATCACGACAGCATTGAATCCAACCATTACCTTTACTAACCTTAGCGTTGGTGGCATCAGCTACAATTGGGATTTCGGAGATGGGAATACCATCTCAGGAATTGATACAGCAATTGTGACAGGTACCAACAATGGAATGACCATTGGAACGTATAAAGACCCAATCCATACATATACGGATACTGGTTATTTTGATGTAACATTAACCATCACCAATGAATTTGGGTGTACTGATGTGGTATCATATCAAGTATATGTGGAAGGGGATTATATCTTATTTACACCAACGGCATTTACTCCAAATGGTGATGGTAAAAATGATGTATTCAAACCTGTGGGAATCGGAATTAATGATAACCAATTTGAAATGTACATCTTTGACAGATGGGGGCAACTGATTTTCGAATCTCATGACCCTGACTATGGATGGGATGGAACAGATCCAAGGTCAGGAAGAGTGGTTAAGTTAGATGTGTATGTATGGTTGATCAGAACAATTGATCATAAAGAAGAACCTCATGAGTACATTGGTCACATTACCGTTGTGCGATAACATTACCAATCAATGATTTAATACGAAAAGGTTGCCTTAATTGGGCAACCTTTTTTTATATTTACGTTTATGTTAAAAATCTTATCATTTTAGAAACAAATCATATAATATGAAACAGTTGTTCTTTTTAAGCGTGATCGTATTTTTTATGAGCAGCTTTGGTCTGGCTCAATCTGGTTCAACCATTAAAACAGGTAAGACCTCTTCTCCAAAAACAAGTAGCAGCCATACCAGCGAAAGTGGCCCATATTTACATGTAGAAGCCGGAACAAAGACCCAAGAACCAAAGAGTTTTGAAGATCAAATTTCCTCTTACAACTTAACGCAAGTAACACAATTACTAAGTTCGTACCAAACTAAGTATGATCAGTCTAAAGATGATAATAATTCTTCGCCTGAATATCTGTCTTGGAAAACAGATATATTAGACAAGATAGCCAAACTCACTGCACGCAAGGCTGATATCACTTCAAATTCTGGACAATGAGACATTTATTAATTTTTGCCCTATCGATGGCTTTCATCAATACATGGGCTCAAACCAATACAAACTGTCCAAACATGGACCCGATTTGTACAAATGCAGGTCTGAACTTTAATGCCACTGCAACTGGTACGGATGCTACCGTTACTGAACCTGGAAACGATTACGACTGTATGTTTTCAGCACCAGATCCAACCTGGTACTATTTGGAAGTATCTAATGCCGGGAATATTGATATGAGTCTATCGGCAGGATCTGATATAGATTTCGTTGTATGGGGACCTTTCCCTAATTTAGCTGCTGCCCAAGCTGGGTGTGGGAACCTTGGCAATGGAGGTGTTGGCAGCAACGTTGTCGATTGCGGTTATACGACGACTGCAACAGAGACGCCTAGTATCCCAAATGCGCAGGTAGGTGAAGTATACGTTATGTTAATCACAAACTACGCTGGGATCGTTCAACCTATTACCCTTACACAAACTGGAGGCACCGGGGCAACAGATTGCTCTATCGTGAATCCTTGTTTCATGAATTTCATTGATGCCAATTTAACAGCTTGCAATCCTCCAACCGGAACATTTGATGTTTCTGGGCAGATACAATTCACCGATCCACCAACTACCGGTCAATTAATCGTTGAAAACTGCTCTGGTGATCAACAAGTATTTAATGCCCCCTTTGTAAGCCCTATTAATTATAACATCACTAGTATTAATGCCGATGGTACTGCTGGGTGTGCTGTTACAGCCTATTTCACCGATGACGCTACCTGTACTATTTCAACCCCAAATTTCACTGAACCAGTTTGTGTTTGTAACATCAACAATTTCCAAGTCAACATAGGTGCTTGTCAAACCACCACAAATACTTATATGGTTGATGGAACCATTGATTTTCAATCTGCACCAGGAGCCGGAACACTTATTGTTGAAGTGGGTTGCGGTGGACCTGTTTATGATACTATTATCAATTTACCATTTGTAAGTCCTCAGACATTTAGTATTTCAGGTATTCCCTCTGATGGAGCGGCATGTACCATCACAGCTTATTTCTCTAACGACCCAACATGTTCTTCCAGTATCAATTTTAATGCACCAGCCTCCTGTGCCTGCCCCGCTGATGCTGGCACCTATTCAGTTAATGTGACTGGTAGCAGCAATACAAACTATGTCTTGTGTGACGGGGATCAAATTGACTTTGTTCACAACAATGATCATACTCCACCTGATGATTTAAACGATCCCGTGACTGGATACAATCCTGGAATTTGGTGGATGATTTATAGCTGTCCTCCAACACCTGGAATGGATATTTTATTGGATCCCTGTTTTGAAGGTGTTGTGGCCCAAACTCCTAATTGGTCGGATGTGAATGACATGACCGTAATTAATTCATTTGCTCCGGGAACTTTTGTTGACAACACTGTATACTATGTTCCCATTACCATGTACGATATAACTACTGGTATATATAGCCTGTATCCTCCGCCGAACCTTTGTTTTGGAATGGGAACCCCGACAGCTGTAACTTACCTTCCTCCAATCACTTTCAATGCCGTGGAAGATTGTCCTAACGGAGAATTGGTGGTAACCTTAAATGGTGGGCATCCGGAAGTATATGGCACCAACTTTACGGCCTCTAACTTATTGCCCGGAACAGCCAGTTTTGCCAACACCACAGCGCCTGATGGTGGTACCATTACCATCACTGGCCTTCAGGATGGAGATATGTATAGCTTTGATGTGATTGATCAGAATGGGTGTCCTATTCAGGTTACTGGCGGACCATTTGTAGGTCCACCAGATGCAACCATCAACCCAGCTGGGCCGTTCTGCCCCAACGATCCTGCACTTAACTTAACCGCTGCCACACCTGGTGGTACATGGTCGGGTACGGGCATTACCAACGCTGGTGCAGGTACGTTCGATCCTGCCACTGCCGGTGCAGGTACACACACCATTACATATACCGTGGGTGGGGCTTGCCCATCTACCGATACTGAAGACATTGTGGTAAATGCCGCTTTTGATGCCACCATAACCCCTGCAGGACCGTTCTGTGAAGATGACGCCTCTGTTATCCTTACTGCTGTGGATCCGGGAGGCACTTGGACTGGTAATGGAATCATCAATGCGGCTACTGGTGAATTTGATCCTGCTACTGCCGGACCAGGGAACCACATCATTACCTATACAATTGCTGGTTCGTGTGGGGATACTGATACGGAAACCATTGTAGTAAATGCCCTGGATGATGCCACCATCACACCTGCCGGACCGTTCTGTGATTCTGATGCGCCTGTAAACCTTACTGCTGCTACTGCAGGTGGTACATGGGCTGGTACCGGAATTACCAATGCCGCCAATGGCACTTTTGATCCTGCCACTGCAGGACAAGGCACACACACCATTACATATACAACCAATGGTCCGTGCCCTGCTACATCTACTGAAGATATTATAGTTACCAACCAATTGGATGCCACCATCACGCCCGCTGGACCCTTCTGTGAATCTAACGCCTCTACTATTTTAGCGGCTGTGGATCCAGGAGGTACCTGGACTGGTAATGGAATCATCAATGCGGCTACCGGCGAATTTGATCCGGCTACTGCCGGACCAGGCACACACACCATCACCTATACCCTTGGTGGATCGTGTGGCGCTGTAGACACTGAAGACATTACCGTAATTGCAGATGATGATGCCACCATTAACCCAGCGGGGCCTTTCTGTGATACAGATCCGGTATTTACCATGACTGCTGCTGATCCTAATGGGGTGTGGAGTGCTACTTGTGGGGCGTGTATCAATGCCGCTACTGGTGATTTCGATCCAGCTGTGGCTGGTCCCGGAAACCACACCATTACCTACACCATTGCTGGTGCTTGTGGTGATCAGGATACCGAAACTGTGACGGTCAACGGTCAGCAAGATGCCACAGTAACCCCGGCGGGGCCTTTCTGTGAAAACGATCCCGTATTCTTTATGACTGCCGTGGATCCGGGAGGCACATGGAGTGCCACTTGTGGAGCGTGTGTAGATGCCACTACCGGTGCTTTCAACCCAGCCATTGCAGGTACTGGTTTACACACCATCACCTACACCATTGCTGGTTCTTGTGGAGATGTACAAACCACAGATGTAGATGTATTACCTAATGCCAATGCGGCCATCACAGCTGTGGGACCTTTCTGTATTGGAAACCCTTCAGTATTCTTAATTGCAGTAGACCCAGGAGGCACATGGAGTGGAATTGGTATTGTGGATCCAGCTACCGGTGAGTTCGACCCAACTGTGGCTGGACCAGGCGCACATGTCATTACTTACACCATTGCCGGGCAGTGTGGCAACTCTGAAACCACAGTCATTAACGTTAACGATCCTCTGGATGTGACAGCTTTTATTGACATGGATATTTGTGAGGGGCAAGATGCCAATCTATCTGCCATTGCCAATGGTGGAGATGGCAACTATACCTATAACTGGACTGATGACCTTGGAAATCCAGTTGGCAACGGACAGTTTATCACCGTTACACCTGCTGTGACTACTACCTATACCGTTACAGTAACTGATGGATGTGGGTCTACGGCTGTTACGGATCAGGTAACCGTGACAGTGAATCCGCTGCCTACCATTAATTTTGTGGTAAACAATGCCACTGGTTGTGCACCTTTAGAGGTGACATTTACAGACAACTCTGCGCCTGCTGGTACTAACTGTTTATGGGATTTTGGTGACACTTTCTTCTCTACGGATTGTGGGGTTACTTCTCATACCTACACACAACCCGGTTGTTATGATGTATCTTTAACCATCACAACGGCCGCTGGGTGTTCTAACAGTTTAACTCAACCAAACATGGTTTGTGTGAGCGAAAATGCTGTGGCCGATTTTGATTTCACTCCGGATTCTACCACTATTTTTGATCCTCACTTTGAATTCACCAATCTCTCTCAAAATGCAGATTCTTATCTCTGGACTTTTGGAGATGGGGCCAACTCTACTGATGTGGACCCCTCACATACGTATGAAGCAATCCCTTTCGAACATGAGGTATGTTTGATTGCATACACCGTAGATGGTTGTAATGACACTATTTGTAAACCTGTTAAAATCAATGATGAATTCCTGATTTATGTGCCCAATGCTTTTACACCCGATGACGATCAGTTTAACAATGATTTTGGACCGGTAATTAGCGGACACATCCCAGAATCTTATGAATTCTACATCTTTGACAGATGGGGTCAAATCATCTTTGAATCACACAACCTTAACGTGCGGTGGGACGGCAGAGACCCTTCAGGGGTCATCGCTAAAACAGATGTATATGTCTGGAAAATTAAAGTTAAATCAGCTATCTCCGGAGAAGAAAAAGAGTATGTTGGACATGTGACTTTGTTAAAATAGCGCTTAATAGGATTACTACAGTAGTACACTTCTAAATTTTAACACCAAGCAACCTTTGCTAGATTTGCAGAGTCTGACGAATGATTAAGATGAATGCAATGAAGAAAATTCTAAGCGCGCTATTGACCCTCACTATATGTTATTCAGGAAACACTCAAGTAACTGTTGATAACACCTCCATGACCGTTGAGCAATTTGTTCAAAACGTCCTATTAGGAGGTGGTGTTAGTATTTCAAATGTTCAATACAACGGTGGGTCAGCCAATGTAACAATGGAATGCGTAGGAGAATTCAACGACCCCAACCAGAGTTCTGGGTTTGCCAACGGATTGTTGATGGGTTCAGGAGATGTTCAGATGGCAGCACAAGCCAATACAGGTGGAGGAAATTCACAAGGTGGAACCGGTGCTCAAGGTTCCGACACGGATTTACAATCAATCACACCCAACCAAATTTTTGATGAATGTGTTATTGAATTTGACTTTGTTCCCTCGGGAGATACCATCTCTTTCAACTATGTATTTGCTTCCGAGGAATATCCCGAATACGTCTGTGGAACTGTGAATGATGCATTTGGTTTCTTTTTAACAGGGCCTAACCCAGCTGGCGGTAACTACACTGCTCAAAATATTGCCTTAGTTCCTGATCCTGCCAACCCCGGTCAATACACCACAACGCCTGTTTCAATCAACACCGTTAATCCTGGTACAGCAGGTACTTCTGGCACTCCTTCAAATTGTGACGCCATAGACCCTAACTGGGCTTCATACAATGTTTTCTACCAAAATAATGGAGGAACAGACTACGAGTATGATGGCAGAACTACTATACTAACGGCTGTAGCCAACGTTATTTGCGGTCAAACATATCACATTAAACTGGCTATCGGAGATGGTGGTGATGCTGCATTTGATTCAGGAGTCTTTTTAGAAGGAAATAGTTTTAACTCAAGTGGTCTATCCATCACGGCAAATGTGTCCTCTATCTATGAGGGATGTCCGGGCGCATACTACGTGGTGAGCAGACCAGACACAACTTCCAACGGTGTCATTCCTTTGATTATCCAAGGATCTGCAATTAACGGCACAGATTATGGTTTTTTAGCAGATAGCGTGATATTTGATCAGGGGCAGTTAACTGATACCATTTGGTTGGATATATTTTCAACAGACGGAGACACGAATTTCTGTGACACTTTAGAGATTTTTATTGATGATGCTTCTGCTTGCGGTGGACCAATCATCAAAATTCTTCAAGCGGACCCGCTGGAAGTATCCATTAATCCAGGTGATACAATTTGTACTCAGGCACCATTTAGTGAATCTCACTATATGTTCCCCACTGTGGTCGGTGGTGTTCCCGGACCTTATGTATTTGGCTGGAATACTGCCCCTCTTTATGATTTTATGGGAGCTCAGGGGGACTCTACCGTAAACATTCAACCTGATACAACCACATATGTTACGTTAACTGTAGTAGATGCCTGCGGAAATACACAGACGTCTCAAGGAGAATTTGTGGCCGTCATGTGCCCATTGACCGCACCAAACGTATTTACCCCGAATGGTGATGGTTTGAATGATCAATTTTTTATCGTTAACTTGGGGCAGTATCCTCAGAGCAGACTTGAGGTGTATAATAGGTGGGGACGATTGGTCTATGAATCTGATAACTATCAGAATAATTGGGATGGCGGAGATATGAGTGATGGTGTTTATTACTACATACTTTATCCTAATGGACACTCCAGACCTCAAGAACCATTTGCTGGAACAGTTTATATAACAGGAAAAAACTAAAATAATTATGAAAATATTAAGTGTATTTATTCTTTTATTGCCTCTACTGGCATTCAAATCTGTTGATGACAAGGCACAGACGGTTTCTACACCTACCATTGGAGGAAAAGAAGTCTATATCGTTCACATGCCACAAGCGAAATACAAGACCCTGGGAGTTGTTCGTTTAGATGACATGTTTGATGCTAATGAGAGAATGGAAAAATTGCTAGAACTGGCTAAAGAAAAGTTTGGTGACGATTTTGATGCGATTACAACCAGAGACGGCAGAACTGCAAACTGTATCAAGTTTACAGAAACTTCTTCAGGAAAAGCCAACTATATGAGAGCAAGCAAAAATCAAGTATATATTCTATCATCTCCGGATAAAAAGTTTGAGATATTAACTTCAGAACCGCTTGAAGAAGACTATACTAAATTGCCTTTTCACAGATTACTCAGCATGTTATCTAACAAAGTAGACATGCAAGAAGGCTGTGACGCTGTTGTGCTAACAAAAGATAACTTGGTTCAGTATATTAAATACTAATCATTATTGGAATAATACATTGAAGCCACCTCTTTAGGTGGCTTTTTTATTGATTGAAATTTTGGCTAAATTATTGCCTGAAAGGAAGTATATGGACGATAGAAGATCATTTATCAAAAAAGGAAGTCTCGGTTTAATGGGGGCAGCAGTTCTTTCGAACAAATCAGCGCCTTTTTCAAACCTTCGGACATTAACAACAAACAGAGCTCCAAAGCTTAACAAAGGAGACCTGATTGCCATTATAGCTCCTGGTGGTGCCATTTTTAGCGTGTCCTATATAGAGAAATTCGAAAACACCCTACACAGATTTGGTTTCAAAACAACCGTTGGAAGATCTGTCCACCAAAAATTTGGACAATTTGCCGGATACGAACAAGACAGAGCTAAAGAGATCATGGGTTTTTTCAAAGATCCTGAAGTCAAAGCCATTATTGGAATGAGAGGTGGCAGTGGGGCAGCCAGAATCCTGACTCACCTTGACTTTGAGACAATAGCGGAGAATCCAAAAATCATCATGGGATTTAGTGATATTACCAGTACTATTAATGCCATTTACGCAAAAACAGGACTCATTACTTACCATGGACCAGTTGGCTACTCTAGTTGGGGTGATTTTACCTATAAAAGCTTCAAAAGAATGCTGGTCAATCCGGAAAAAGGTATTCTTCCATTGCACACTAGCAATCGACCAAAAACCATCTATGGAGGCACTGCTTCCGGGCAATTAATTGGAGGTAATTTAACCGTCTTCACGACTTTAGTTGGCACACCATACATGCCTAATTGCAAAGATGCGATACTTGTTTTAGAAGAAATTGATGAGGAACCTTATGCCATAGATCGCATGTTGGTTCAATTAAAGCAAGCAGGTATTCTTGACCAACTCAATGGCATGATCCTGGGAGATTTTAAGCACTGCAAACCGGAAGAACCGGAAAAATCTCTGAGCTTAGGTCAAACTTTTGAACTTAATTTAATGCCTCTGAAAATCCCTATTTTCTCAGGAGCACCTTTCGGTCACACAACGCATAAATGGACCTTGCCAATTGGCGCAAAAGTGAGCATGGATGCAGACAAATTTGAATTAAATATTTTAGATTGCGGTGTCATTTAAGTCTATGCAGATGCCCCATTATTTAAAAGTTTGTTTTGGAATCCTTTTTCTCAGTTTCAGTCATGCTAATATGACTAACGCTTCTACACCATTTGGACTACCGAAATACACTTACTTTGTTGATCCATTCATTGGAACAGGAGGTCACGGACACACTTTTCCCGGACCAACCATGCCATTTGGAATGGTTCAATTATCTCCGGACACCAGATTAAGCGGTTGGGATGGTTGTTCAGGCTATCATTATTCCGATAGCATCATTTATGGATTCAGTCATACCCACCTCAGCGGCACTGGTGTTTCAGATTATGGTGATATTCTGATCATGCCAGCAAAAGGCATTATCGACTTCAATAAAATTAAGGATGATGAGAGTCGGTATGACAGTTATAAATCCTCATTCAAAAAAGACAACGAAGAAGCGGCCCCTGGATATTACTCCGTCTTTCTTGATAAACCACAAATCAAGGCAGAAATGACTTGTACTTACAGAACGGGGATTCACCGATACACGGTTGAAGAAGGGGGCACCTACTCGTTTGTGATAGAT
Organism: Bacteroidia bacterium; assembly: GCA_030433115.1. Classification (GTDB taxonomy): domain Bacteria; phylum Bacteroidota; class Bacteroidia; order Flavobacteriales_D; family JAUILH01; genus JAUILH01. The sequence goes on from JAUILH010000005.1 coordinate 24,254, forward strand.
TTGAAACACAGAGACAAACTACTCCAACACAAAATGACTCTAATGGGCAATATGGTAAGTGGTTATAGAGTTTCTGAGGCCTGGGCAAAAGAACAACACGTTTACTTTTATGCTGAATGCTCCAAAACAGCTACTTCTTATAACATGAATCAAGACCAAAGCTTGTTGAGTATGGTGTTTGAACTGGAAGCAGGTGACACCGTTCAGTGGCGAGTTGGGATCAGTCCGGTTGACATCCAAGGCGCGAAAAACAACCTCAACGCAGAAGCCCATCATTGGAAATTTGAAAATTATAGACGACAGGCTGGAAATACCTGGAATATGCAACTGGGCAAGATTGAAGCAACCATAAATGGCGTGTCTCCAACAGGTAAATTCTCAAGGACAGATATGAATTTCCTCACTAAATTCTACACGGCTTTCTATCACTCGATGATTGCGCCCAATGTATTCTCTGATGTGGATGGCAGATACCGAGCCCTGGATCAAACCATCAAAAAAACAGACCCAAACTATCCGCATTTTAGTGTGTTCTCTCTATGGGACACTTTTAGGGCAGCACACCCCCTATTCACCTTAACGCATCCCATTGAAACCAAATACTTCATCCAATCTTTCGAAAGGCATTTTAATGACGGGGGACAACTTCCAGTCTGGGAATTAGCTGGAAATTATACCGGCTGCATGATAGGCTATCATAGTGTTTCGGTTATTGCAGACGCTGCTATGAAAGGTCTTATCAGTAAAGCAACTGTAAAGAGGATGTTGCCTATGATGATTGCGTCTGCTGACAGTTCTCATCTGGGAATAGATGACTACCGATCCTGCGCTTACATTCCCTCTGACGCCGAACATGAATCTGTTTCCAAAACGTTAGAATATGCTTACGACGACTGGTGTATTGCACAATGTGCTAAATTGGTTGGCGTAGATAGTGTTTACCAACGTTTCATTAAACGTGCCCAGTACTACAAAAACATCTTTGATCCGGCTACTGGTTTTATGACCCCAAAATTGAACGGTGGCTGGCGCGAGGGATTCGATCCTAAAGAAGTCAACTTCAACTTTACGGAAGCCAATTCTTGGCAATACAGCTACTTTGTTCCGCACGATTTAGATGGCCTCTTCGAACTACACGGCGGAAAGGCTCAATTTGAAGCACACCTAGATAAGATGTTTACCGCAAGTTCCAATACAACAGGAAGACAACAAGCGGATATCACAGGATTGATAGGTCAGTACGCACATGGCAACGAACCCAGCCATCATGTAGCGTTTTTGTATCACTATTTAGGTCGACCAGACAAAACCACAAAACGTGTTAATACCATTTTAGATAGTTTATACACCATTGCTCCCGATGGTTTAAGTGGCAATGAAGATTGTGGTCAGATGAGTGCCTGGTTTGTGATGGCATCAATGGGCCTATATCAGGTGAATCCGGGAGACCCCAACTATGTGCTAATGCCTTCGATATTTGATAAGGTGCGACTAAACGATGGACTGGGCAATAGTTTCAGCATTGAAACGAAAGGGAATGGTTCTTATGTAAAATCGTTGACCATTGACGGGAAGAAATATCCGAAATCTCATATCTCTCATAAAGATTTGATAGGCAAAAACCTGGTTTATGACCTAAGTTCGGAAAACTCGAATTGGGGCGTATTGATTGAACATGCTCCCAAAACCAGCATTCCTGAATCGGAACACATTGTGCCAAATCCCTATCTGGTTTCAGAGCATGGGCGCGCCTTTAAAGATGACAATACCATTCAATTTAAACATGTAGACAAGAATGCTAAAATTTACTATCGCCTGAATGAATCTGAACCTGCATTGGCCGAGGGCGAGCTAACAATTACTGACAACGCTAACATCAAATTTTGGGCAGAGAAGCATGGTGAAAAAAGTAAAATCGAAAGCGCTGAATTCGTGAAACAATCTCATAATTATTCTATTGAATACAAGTGCAAGTTCAACAATCAATACAATGCTGGTGGAGAGAAGGCGTTAATTGATGGCATTAGAGGAAATAACGATTTTAGAACAGACAACTGGCAAGGATTTTACAATCAGGATTTCCACGTGATTGTTGATTTAAAAAAGAAAAGGAGAGTAACAAAAGTGACTGTGGGTGCACTGCAAGACATTAAATCCTGGATTTGGTTTCCGGAATCTGTAGCCGTATTCACATCAAAAAATGGCAAAAGATGGAAGCAAGTAGCTGGTGCGATTGATGAAACACACAAAGATCAATATGGCTCATTCATTTTGGATTACGAAATGACTTTTAAGAAGCGAAAAGCAAAATACGTGAAGGTATTTATGAAGAACCCGGGTCCTAACCCTGATTGGCACTTGGGTGCTGGCAACCCAACCTGGTTGTTTGTGGATGAGATTATTGTTGAGTAGTTAGTCCCTTTTAGACCCAGTCTTAATCTCATGCTTTAAAACGCCCAACGCGCTGTTGTAGTCTTTGATTTCAACAAAACGTCCATGACCTTTATCTGCCACTTCCTGCAGATTCTCTTTATAGCGTTCCACGGTTTTCACGCCCAACACACTAATGGTTATGTCTTTTTTAACACCTTTTTTGATGGTTTTCTTAAACAGCCGATCTTCCTGATTAAACGCGCCATCGGTGGTAAGAATGATGGTGTTATTTCCCTTACCTAAGTAATGAGACATGGCTTCCTTGTATCCTGTTCTGATTCCCAAACCACCGTTGGTTTTCCCAGTGGCACGCAGTCCCTTAATAATGGCTTCAATGCTTTCTTTATTCTCTGCTGTTGCCAGAACAGGCTCTGCAATAACGCGGGCATTGGACGAGAACGATACCAGACCAATACGATCTACCGGTCTTAACATATCCAACAGTTCCAACATAGAGGTTTTGAGCAAATCTAATTTACCATGTTGGTTCATGGAAGAAGAGATATCGAGCACTAAAATGATGTTATTTGGTTTATACAAATCTACTGAGAACTCTGAAGAATCTATTTTGGTAGGCGTGCTCACGATGGTTTCATCTTCAGGCTCATCTTCTTCCGTCATGTCAATTACAATTTCATCAAAGTCTTCTTCCGGAACTACTGGTTCGGTTACGGCCAAATCCTCAATAGAATCCTTAGGTTCTAAATGTACTATCGGGGGTTGTTCCTCTACTTTTGGCACCAACTCTATGACCAAAGTATTGCGCTTGCGATTCACAAAGGCATCAAATTCCTTAGGGAAATAATTGTCTGCTGTGGTCACAAAATAGTAGTATCCCAGTGGGAATTCTTTTTCTACCAAACCAGACCGATTAGTTTTCCATGAATAAGCCGGTCTGCCATCTTTAATGATCTGGACGGCTGCTTTATGAATGGGTTCTTTGGTATTGGCATTGATGACCTTGACCTTAAAATCAAAGGACATTTGCTGCTCCATGGTGGTATTACCACTAAAGTCCGGACACGTTGGAGATGCATCTGCCGGAAGTTCCTCTACATAGCCCTTTAGCTTAATGATAGTAGGCTGGTTTGAAGAACTCATGAAAACCCATACATCACTTTTAAAGGCACCTCTTGCAGCAGGATTAACCTTTAATCTAAGGGTTTCTTTAGAATTGGGTTCAATGGTTTTGTTGGAATACAGATAACGCACTTCACGTTCTGCATTGACTCTTAAGATGTACACTTTATCGGCGCCACTGTTGCTGATCTCTACATCTACATACCGTTGCGCAAAGGCATCCATTTTTCCGAAATCGTGCTTTTTCAGGGAAAACTCAACCTGAGCAAACATGCTCATAGGCAATAACAAACTTATGATGCAAAACAGTCGCATGTGACAATGGTAAACAATTATTGTGCAAAAGCCGAAAGCGTAACGATTTTAATTCAGCAAATCACAAGCATGTTTCTCTCCTATTAAATATATGTTATGTACAAATAATCAAGTTGTACGATTCAAATCCCGCAACAGAGGTAATTAAAAAAACCGTTTGCTTAACCACAATATATGCTCAACCAAATACACTTTTATTTCGACTAAATATTTAATATTCCCTTAATCAATCCAGTGGTTCAAAAGCACTCATTACTCCCGAATTTTGCGCCAATGCTCACAATAAAGAACTTACCAATTAAGAAGAAACTCGTCTTAATTTTTATTGGATTCATACTAATTACAACGGGATATCTGCTTCTTGACAATCACTTTCAATCTAAACGAAAGAAACTTGACCTAAGCTTGAATAAAATCTATGATCTGGAAGTGCAAATCAATCAGATGCTTTATTATCAGAATGAATTTTTGTTAGAGGGTTTGATTGATCCTCTCTTTTTCGAAACCGGTAAATGTCCCCCACTAATTAAAAGTGACAGTTTAAAAGCGTTGATCATGTCATCAATAGATAAACTCAATCAGTCTCACTTCATCCACTCATATGAGCATCTAAAAGCACGCTTGGCAACATTGCATAAGGATATAGAGAAACTTTCAGGAACACTGGATAACATTACCATGGTGTCGTTACAAAGAGGTTTTAAGGCATATGGACAGGAAGGTCAAATGAGACAGTATGCACACGAAATAGAAAATCGATTTAATCACTTAATAGAACTTTCGGATTTACTGCTACTGAGACGACATGAGAAAGACTATTTTTTAAGGAAGGATAACGCTTATGTGGTTAAGTTTGACCGACAATACGACAAAATTTTAAAGAGCCTGATAACCGGAGCTGATTCAAAAGAGCAGCAGAAGATAGTTGAGCTTTTACTGGCCTACCAGAATAAATTTCATCAAGTTGTAAAGAGCGAGGAAACCATTGGATTTAAGGATAAAACCGGTTTGAGGGCCGAACTCAAACACCTCACACAAAAGGTGAACGCTGGGCTTAAGGTGATTAAGCGCGATACCCAAGATCAATCGGAAATGATATTTAATGATTACAACAACTATCTCAAAATTGGGCTGATTGGCTATTTCAGTATATTGATCTTACTAAGTTTGTTCCTGGCAGAAAAGCTCACTCAACGACTCCGGTATGTTACAGATAGCATAAACTTATTTGTTCAAAGTGATTTTGAAAAAACGACTTTGTTTTCCAACGAAATTGGAAAAGATGAAATCGGAAACCTGGCAAAAAATTTTCAAATTCTGGAACATGAAATCTCCGTTCATTTTAAAAATTTCAGGGAGTCAACCATTAAAAAAGAACGAGAGATTTTAGAAAAAAATGCCATTCTGGAAGATGCCCACACACTCATAAAACAACAGAATAAAGACATTTTAGACAGTATTAAGTATGCAGAACGCATTCAGACATCCATTCTTCCATCGCCAACAAATATCAATAGGCTGCTTCATGAACATTTTGTGATATACAGACCTAAGGACATTGTTTCTGGTGACTTTTATTGGATAGAAAATTTTCGAGGAAAGTTGTTTGTGTGTTTAGCCGACTGCACTGGGCATGGTGTACCTGGTGCTTTTATGAGTCTGATTGGTCATAATCATCTCAATCAGGCAGTTTTTGAAAAAAACCTTTTTGAACCGGACCTCATTCTTTCATATATGAATATTGCGATAATGGCCACACTTGAAAAAAATCGTCAATCTCAAATAGTACGAGATGGTATGGATATGGCATTGATTTGTGTGGATTTGGAAACGTCTGAACTGTCTTTTTCCGGAGCCCAGAGACCTCTGATTATCATTAGGGATAATGAGTTAATTGAATTTAAAGGACATAGAATGCCTGTAGGTGGATTTATTTCATCTAACGTCCAATATCCTATGGATCGTATCCAACTGGAAAAAGGAGATCAGATTTACATGTTTACAGATGGGTATACCGACCAATTTGGTGGTCCGGACCGTGCAGGCAAAGGAAAAAAATTTAAAACCATTCAGCTCAAAAACCTACTCTACTCCATCAGGAAAGACAATATGAAAACCCAAAAAGAACTGCTGACAGAGGCTTTCGATCTTTGGAAAGGCAATCATGACCAGATAGATGATGTCTCCCTAATTGGTTTTAAAGTCTAGAAATTGATGTACATCTGCGGATTAACCGGGCTCCCGTTTTGCCACAGTTCAAAATGCAAATGAGGACCGGAAGTATACTCACCGGAATTACCAATAATGGCAATGGGTTCTCCAGCCTCTACCTTCTCTCCTACTTCTTTGAGCAGCACAGAGTTGTGTTTGTATACGGAAATTAGATTGTTGGAGTGTTGAATTTGAATGACATGCCCGGCATCTGAGGTCCATGAAGCAAATATGACCGTACCATCTAAAGTGGCTTTAATACCTTCGTTTTCGGCTGCCACTACATCTACCCCCATGTGTCCTTTTTCTGCCGCAAAACTTTGTGATACTGTACCAGTAATTGGCGTAAAAAAGAACACATTACCCATGCCATTGTCATTGCCCATGCCGCCATTCTGACTTTCGAGCAAAAATTTCCTTTCTTCTTCCATCTGAACTCTTAGTAGGCTATCCTCTTCCGAACTGCTGAGTTCCAATTCCTGATCTTTGTATTCCAGAGTGTCTAGCCCATAGCTGGAAGTGTCGCCAGGAATGCCATCGTTTAGGATGGTGGCGATGGATTGGTAATATCTGGTGGTAGCTTCTATGGCTTTGGTATTAATTTGATTGGTTTCTTGAGCCACCTTTTGGATTTGGGCTTTTTCTGAGCCGTCTGGAAAACCAGGGATGAGCCTTTTAATGGGTGTATATGCCACAATGAGGTAAGTGCCAACAATGAGAAGTAAAGAAAAACTGAGGAAAATGCTGATGATATTGAGGTTGGACAATTGGAAAGATTTTCTTTCTGAAAAAGTTTTGATGTCCATAGATACCCAACGTCTTTTTTGACGCAAACGGTCCCACCAACTTTCCTTTTCTTCCAATTCTGACATTGGTACAAATATCTGACATTATTTTTAATAGGCTGGAGAGTTTAACAGTTCTTAAGGTTTGAGACTGCTTATCCTTTAAAATCGACCAACAACCATCACTCAGAGGAGGAACGACGAAGGAGTCTGCTTGTTGGTTGATTGGGCACTGGCAGAGGTGGAAAACCCGGAGACTGGTTTAGTCTAGGGCTTGTAGCCGAAAAAATGCGACACCGGAGCACTTTTTGCGGCATACAAAACGGCTAAGCCAGTTGAGGATTTGAAGACGGAGACAGAGCGGGTTTGACAGGTGGGCGGACATTGCCCCCAACCAATTGACTGTGCTTTTATAGCAAGGATTGACAATATATTCCAATAAATAAAATATTTTTGTGTGTTTGCAGTTATTACAAAGGTTTGTCTTTGAAGAAAACTAGATCATATAGCTTGGTGATTAAGTCTTTGGGAATTTTCCTAGGCTTGATTTTTATAATGGCCTGCTCTACCCAAAAAGAAAGCTGGCTGAACAGGGGCTATCATAACATGACGGCGCACTACAACGGTTACTTTAATGCCAAAGAAATTATTAAGGAAACCAAACGCTCGCATGTAGAGAATTACAAGCAGGATTACACGGAGATTATTCCGATTTATTTGAATCCGGATGATGAAACGGTAAGCAACTTTCAACAACCCATGGAAACTGCCATTGAGAAAATTACGGTGGTGATCTCTAAAAACTCCATGCCTAACCCTGATAAACTGAAACGAAAAAAGAAAGAGGAATGGTGTAAATGGATTGACGATAACTGGATGGTAATGGGTAAAGCTTATTTCTACAAACGTGAATTTGATGAAGCCAATACCTACTTCAAATATGTGAAAGCACAGTACCCGTCTCAGGAAATTATATTTGATGCGGACATTTGGTTGGCTAAAACCGCCATAGAAACTGCAAATTATGGGGATGCTTTGTCTATTCTGGAATTATTAGAAACCTCCATTAAGGAGGCGGAAGCTGAGGCGAAAAAGTCTAAGAGCAAGAAGAAGAAAAAGAAATCTAAGAGCAAAACGTTTAAGAAATATGACATTCAACGTCCCATTAACAAGTTTACTGCAGCGCCTGTTCCCCCGAAAAAATTAAAAGGAGAGGTGTACACCAATTTGGCCGACCTGCACTTAAGAAAAGAAGACTACAGGGAAGCCGTTCCGCGCCTTGAACAAGCCATTGAGCACCAGAAAAGCAAAAAAATGAGGACCAGGTTGACCTTTATCCTGGCTCAGGTACACGAAAAATTGGGCAACGTAAGTGAAGCCCGAAAGTATTACGAGAAGGTGACTAAAATGACGGCACCGTATGAAATGGAGTTTTATGCCACCATTAATAAGGCCTTATTATTTGATGGCAATGACACCAAGGGATTGAGATCGCAACTGGTGAAAATGTCTAAGGATGAAAAGAATAAGGATTATCTGGACCAGATTTACTACGTATTGGCAGAACTGGATTTTAAGGAAGGTGATAAGGAGGCAGGAATTGCCAATTTGGAAAAATCTGCCAAGTACAGCACCACCAATAATAAGCAAAAGGCCAAAACCTACGTGAAGCTGGCAGATATTTACTACACGGATAAGGCGTATCCAAAATCTAAAGTTTATTATGACAGTAGCTTAACTGTGATAGATGAGACTTATGAGAACTATGATGAAATTTTTGACAGAAGTGAAGGCCTAACCTCTTTGGTGACAAATTTGGATATATACACCACGCAGGATAGTTTGTTAAAGCTTGTTGAAAAGGGTGAAAACCACTACATGAAGGTGATTGAAGACAAGATTTTTGAAAAACAACGCCTGGATGAAGAGAAGTTTAACGAGCGCCAAAATGCACCATCTACCGGAACTGCCGGGAATAATAATTTTGGATCTGGCGCGCAATGGTACTTTTACAACGAGTCTGCCAAGTCTTTTGGAACCAATGAGTTTAAACAAATTTGGGGTGACCGACCATTAGAGGATAATTGGAGAAGAAGTGACAAGACAGTTGCCAATGCGGGTGGTTTTGAAGACGGTGAAGATGGCGACCAAAACGCGCCTGAAAACGACCCCTACGCGCCAGAGTATTATCTGAAAGGCTTGCCACTGACAGAAGATGCCCAAAAGGAAGCGAATGACAAAATTGCAGAGGCTTTGTACAACCTGGGTGTGATTTACAAAGACCGATTGGGTGAGCCCAAAACTGGCATCTCTTATTTCGAGAAACTGGTGCAACGTTATCAAGACGGAGAAAAAAGTCTCCCAGGCATGTATCAATTATACCTGACGCATAAAATTGAAGGCAATATGCCAGAATCCAACAAATACAAGCAAATGATTCTGGACAAATTCCCGGAGAGCGAATATGCCAAGATCATTAACAATCCGAATTTTAAGAAAGAGGAAGAACTGGCTAAGAAAAAGTACGGCACCGAATACAATAAGGTTTTTGACTTGTACCTGGCTGAACAATATGATGCCACCATTGAAAAATGTACAGAAGTAGTGAACAGACGGGAATCTAACCCCTTCACTCCGAAATACTTACTGCTTCAGGCTTTTGCTTTGAGTATGAAAGATGCCAAAAACCTGGACGCCATTCAAAAACCACTTGAAACCTTGGTAGACAATCATGGTGATACGGAGGAAGGTGTGCGTGCCAAGAATATTCTGGAAAGGTTGAAGAATCAGAATTCCATTAAGGGCGTAAAAGCAGGTAACAGCTCGTTTGTATACAATTCTGAAATGGAGCACTTTTTTGTGCTTATTTTCCCTAACTCAGCAGGCAGCATTAATCAGCTTAAAAAGACCATCTCTAACTTCAATAATTCCAATTATGGCAGTAAAGGCTTGAAGGTGAGAAATTCATTTATTGATACCGACAACCAGATTATTGTGGTGCGTTCTTTCAACAATAAGAAAATTGCAGAGCAATATTTGAAGAGCTTCTCTACGAGTAACGGCACTAAGGACGCTGCAGGGAAGTACCAAAACTTCATCATTACTCATAAAAACTATGCCTCATTGTTCATTGAAAAAGACATTGAGGGTTATCTTGAGTTCTATAAAAAGAATTACTAATCAAGATTTATAGTACTCCCCCAAGAATGTTTATTTTGTAGCATGATTGTTCGGTACCGATTAAATTTACTCCAACTCTTAGCCTCAACCAAAAAGTACTGGCTGCTTCTGATGGCCTACATTACATTGGCGGTTGTGGTCTACGAAATTCTAGATTTTCAATGGATAGCCATTCCGTGGCAGGTATTGACCGTTTCTGGTACAGCCGTTTCGTTTTATTTGGGTTTCAAGAACAACTCATCCTATGAAAGAGCCTGGGAAGCTCGAAAGATATGGGGCGCCATTGTTAATACCAGCCGTTCATGGGGCATTGCGGTTAAAAATTTCATTGGAGAACAACATGCTACTACACCGGAAGCATCTTACGATGAGATCAAAGCCTTGAAAAAAAGACTGATTTTTAGACATATCGCCTGGATTTATCAATTGAGACGGCAGCTTTGGGAAAAACGTCCGTGGGAACATTCTCAAAAACACATTTTAAAAACCCGGAACAACCTATTAAATAGCTTTGCCCCTCTCCCAATTAAAGATGAACTATTGAAGCACATTGATGAGGAAGAGTTGAAACTTTATTTGAAAAAAACCAATATCGCTACCCAGCTAATTAGCAAACAATCGGATGAACTGGAAACCGCCCATAAATTAGGATTAATTGATGATTACCGCCATGTGGCATTGCAGGAATTCCTCACCGATTTGTATACCCAACAGGGCAAGTGCGAACGGATTAAGAATTTCCCGCTTCCCAGGCAATACAGTTCATTTTCATTCTTCTTTGTGCTTGCGTTCATCTTGCTTTTGCCATTAGGATTAATACCAATCTTTAAAGAATTTGGAACACATTATATCTGGCTCAGCATTCCATTTACAGCATTGGTAGGGATGATTTTCTGGTTGATGGAATTGGTTGGTGATTACGCTGAAAATCCGTTTACGGGATGGGTGACCGATACGCCGATGACACAAATCTGTCATGGTATTGAAACCGATCTCAAGGAAATGATTGATGAAGCCGATTTGATAGGACCAAAACCTGATGCTGTTGATGGCGTCATGATGTAGGTACCATTTGTTATAGCTTGTTAAAAAAAGTTAAGTACTCGACTTTAACGCGCCACATCCGTACATTTGAAACAATCATGTTCTCCAGGAGATACCTATATACCATTGTGGCAGCCCTGTCACTAGCCCTTTTGGGGCTCATTGCCATTCAGGTATATTGGATTAAAAATGCTTATAAAACCGAAGAAGAACAATATAAGCAGGATGTGAATCAGGCCTTGGTGAACGTATCCAACAAACTGGATAAAGAACAATACTCTGACGATCTGATTGCCGTATTTTCCGAAAATGTGATGGAAGATGTACATGGCAAAATTCCTGTGTCTGCCAATGTGATTCAACGAAATTTCAGCATTACAGATAGTATCATAGAGTTAAACGGGGATACGACCTTTACGAGAATAATTAGCGGATCTGCGAAAGATTCATCGAGCGGTATTACAGCAGAGGCCAGGATTATTAAAGATGAAAATTCTGACCAAAACATCTCTAAAATAGAATTGACTGACAATCAATTGGAAGTCACCCAAACCATTTCATCCATCAATCCCAAGGACCTTATGAATCGGATTCACATTGTATCCGACATTCTTTTGAGGAGTTTGGACCCTAAGTCTTACGAACCGGCTGAAAACAGAATTGACCTTACAGTATTGGATTCCATGATTGGCAAAGAGTTGGAAAATTTTGGCATTAAAGAAGACTTTGAGTTCTCCATTGCCGATGAGTCTGGAGGTGTATTTGAATTTACCGAACAGTCTTCAGAACGCTACAATTCAAAACTGACGTCTTCAGAGTTTTCTCAATACCTTTTTCCCGGAGATGTGAGTCAACTAAAGTCCAGCAACACTATTTTATTGCTGAATATTGACGGAAAGACTAAGCATCTGTTTGGCAAAATATGGTGGATTTTTGTATTGTCGTCTTTGTTCATTCTCATCATCATTTATGCTTTTTACTATACGGTGAGAACCATTAATAAGCAGAAAAAGCTCTCCTTAATCAAAAACGACTTTATCAATAACATGACGCATGAATTGAAAACGCCTATTTCCACCATTTCTTTGGCATGTGAGGCGCTTTCTGATCCCGATTTCAATCAGGAAGGAAAAATCAACAACACCTACCTCAACATGATTAGGGACGAGAACGTTAGACTAGGGGTTTTGGTAGAACGTGTGCTTCAAAGTGCAGTGATAGAGAAAGGCAATTTGACGCTAAAAAAAGAGCCCATCGATTTTCATGCTTTAATATCTGAAGTGTCCAAAAAATTCAATTTTCAAGTAGAAAGAAACGGTGGTCAACTTGAGCTTGAGCTCAGTGCTAAGCAGTATGACATCATAGGAGATCGGGTTCACATCACTAACCTGCTTTACAATTTATTGGACAACGCCTGTAAGTATAGCAAGGACAAGGCACTGATAAAAATATCGACACAATCTAACCAACAGTATTTTGAAATCAGCGTGACCGATCAAGGCATAGGTATTTCTAAAGAGCATCAAAAGAAAGTATTCGACAAACTATTCAGAGTACCCACCGGCAACGTCCATGACGTGAAAGGTTTTGGACTTGGTTTGAGTTACGTGAAGGCCATTGTGGACCGTCATGGTGGTTCTATTGCGCTGGATAGTGAACTCAATAAAGGCAGTACGTTTACTCTTAAATTTCCCTACAATTATGAAGAAGCTTAACATTTTAGTGGTTGAGGACGATCCCAATTTAGGCACTTTGCTATCTGAATATCTGGTAGCAAAAGGCCACAATACCACCCTGAGAATTAACGGTCAGGAAGGATTGGAAGCTTATGCCAAGGGTCAATTTGACTTTTTGATTCTTGATGTGATGATGCCAATAAAGGATGGTTTCACGCTTGCAAAAGAAATCAGAGCCATCGATCAGGAGGTGCCCATTTTGTTCCTGACTGCAAAATCCATGAAGGAAGACACTCTGGAGGGCTTTAATGCAGGGGCAGATGATTATATGACCAAACCTTTCAGTATGGAAGAGTTATTGGCAAGAATCAATGCCATTACGCGCAGATTGAAGGGGGAAGATGATGAGAGAGACAAAGGCATTTATGCCATTGGAAACGTGCAATTCAACTTCAATAAACAATTGCTGGAAATGCCTGATGACCGCACGCAAAAACTCACCACAAAGGAGTCTGAACTACTCAAACTCTTATGCACTGCTAACAATGGTATTTTGGAAAGGCAGCACGCATTGAATGCCGTGTGGGGTGACGATAATTATTTCAACGGCAGAAGCATGGATGTGTACATCACAAAGTTGAGAAAATACTTCAAAACCTATCCAGAAATTGAGATAGCAAATGTTCATGGGAAAGGGTTTAAACTATTGGTGCATGAGGGGTAATGAGATGCTTGCTTACAAAGTTTTCGTAATTTGTAGATGTTCCAGTAAACGAAACCATGAAATCCCTAATTCTTATTTGTAGCATTGCACTTTTAGGCTATGCCTGTGACTCAAAGCAAAGTGAAGCAAACAGTGAGCCTAAAAAAGAAAAAGTTGAAGTTGACACAACTCAATTGACAGAGCCCTCAGAAGAATTACTCATTGAATCGGTGAGTACAGCGTTTCAATTTCCTGCTTTCAGAGACCTGACTGACGATTTTTTCATTGATACTTTGCGCCAGTCTTTTCTGGAAGGTCAGGCTAGTTTTCACTACAACTACTGCGCACATATCACGGACACTACTTTTAACGATTTAATAGTTGAGGCCATACAAGCCAACATTGATTATGAGATGTCCTTTATTGAAACAGACCTTACTCCAAACACCAATTATAGCATGACATGCAAGCCTGTGCACATGTATGTTAATGATGAGATTATCAGTGTGCAACAAGTTCAGGATAGCTACACAGAAGGAGGAAATCACCACAACTACGATTGGCTTAGCTTTAATTACGACCGTCAAAATCAATCCTTTTTAGATTTCAAAGACGTATTTACGATCAATCGCATGCAGGAAAAAGAAGCATTTATAGCCTTGTTGGAATCATATAACCCTAGTAGTTGCCTGGGTTGTGACATATCTATTGACTTTGATGAAGACATGTATTTCGTCTTTAAAGAAGACAGTGTAGTATTCATGCGTCAACCACAATGGGCGTGCGGTATGCCGGTCACCGCAGTACCAAATGAAGCACTGGCCCCTTTTTCCAAGCAATTCTAATTTGTGTACTTTGGAGCATGGAAACTTTTGACGCAAAAACTCACTGGGAAAACATCTATTCGAAAAAAGCGCTAACAGAAGTCAGCTGGTACCAGAAGACACCACAGTTATCTCTGAGTTATTTGAAAGCTTTTGACATTCCTAAGGATGCCAAAATTATTGATGTAGGTGGTGGGGACAGTTTTTTTGTCGACCACTTACTGGACCTTGGCTACAGCCATGTGACAGTTTTAGACATTTCCGAAAAGGCCATTGAAAGAGCAAAGGCCCGTTTGGGTGAGCGAGCTCATTTGGTTGATTGGATCGTAGGAGATGCTTCTACTTTTAACACTGAAGTGCAGTATGACTTTTGGCATGACCGGGCAGCCTTTCACTTTTTGAAATCACCTGAGGACATTGATCGCTACAAGAAAAACGTAAACGATTACGTTACAAAAAATGGCATTGTGGTTATTGGAACTTTTTCCCTAAATGGTCCCCTCAAATGCAGTGGCATAGAGATCTTTCAATACTCTGAAGAATCCCTGGCACAATGTTTCAGTTTTTTAGACAAAATTGACAGCAAAATTCATCAGCATACCACACCATTTGATACTGTGCAGGAATTTGTCTTTTGCAGCTTTAGAAAAACCCAGTAATATGCATCTCCTTCAGTCCATTACTCCAAAACCTATTCTCGTGGGCAAGCACACGCTTGTAAAGGTTAATTTAACTGATGACAACCCGAATTTAGACCCATTAAATCCAGGACCGTACATTGATGATGTTTGCGAAGGGTTTGAAAAAACCGGCATTGGTGGGTACTTGGAGAAACGGAAAATGTATGAGGTGAGCGACCTTTTTAAAGGCAACAACTACCGGAATCGTCACTTGGGAATTGATATCTGGCAAGCAGCAGAAACCCCAATTTACATGCCCATTTCAGGAACTATACATAGTTTTAATGACAATAATACCAAGGGAGACTACGGTCCAACCATCATTACCCAACACCAGCAGAATGGACAAATATTTCACCTGTTGTTTGGTCACTTGAGCCGGAAATCACTTCAAGACATTCAGACTGGGCAAGCTCTTGAGGCCGGACAAAGGCTAGCATGGATAGGTTCTGAACATGAAAATGGTCAATGGCCACCACATCTTCATTTTCAAATCATCATTGATCTTCAAGGAAAATTGGGGGATTACCCAGGTGTTGCGTTTGAAGAGGAACTTGACTTCTATCAAAAAAACTGTCCGGATCCTTCGAGTTTGATTGTTTTCGATTAATCTACAGTTGGACCTTCAACCCCATGAGCTTCAAACACATTATATAATCTATAGATCAGACTGATTTTGAGTCCCCAATTCATCAAGCCGGTCCAGGTTCTTGGCATATCAGCTTGATCAAAGTTGAAATACTTATCCCCTTTCATCCAAAAGTATTCCCCATTGACCTTTGCATTGACGTTTTCAATGTTCGTCAAACCCAACTCCAAAAAACCATTTACCGACAGATCAAATTCATGAGTAATTTCATACCGTATGCCATATTCCATCAAAAAAGACCAGTGATTTTTATTGTAAAGTGATTTCAAATCGTAGCCTTCTGTACCCTCAAAATAGCGGACATAATCGACCAAGTTTTCATGCTTCACTCTGGAAAACCGATTAATTTTCACCTCATCGTAGTTCATCTGAGCGTATCCAAAGGCATTGGTTTGACGATACCAGTAGTAATTTTGAGCATACCCCAATCGGCCATATTCGAACCCAATTTTCATATTGAACCCGAGAATTTTACCATTGTTCTTGTTTAGAGTCAACAGTAATGGCACCTTGGTGTATATAAACTGCTGGTTATACAGGTCGATCTCGCCAATAGGTGCCGTGCCATTTCCATCATATTCCTGAGACAAATTGCCGCCAGTTCTTGATCTGGCAATACCTGTTTCAAAACCGAAATGCTGTCTGTCCAGAAAAAAAGTGGCGGACAAACCGTGCTTACCTCCCAGAAACAAGGGATGATCGCTGGTACCATCCAGTAGATGATAGCCCGTAAAAAAGGCACCGAATTGAGGTGCATAGTATGCCGCAAGTTGCACCTCTCTTTGCGCGAATGATGGAGTCACGCCACAGATTAATGCGATATAGAACCAATGTTTAATCCTCATGTCTTACGGATTTAAAATAGTAACTCACATTAAACAAAGCGCCAAAATTCTTGTTTCTGTGCATCTGATCATCCGTGGACATACTGAAAACCTGCCGCCAAAAGTTGTATGGTCCGGCCTGGTAATCTTCATTGTGCATCCGATACAGGCCTGCATTGGTATAAAAATTCATCCCTGCACGAATTTGAGGGTGCAAGGTAAATTCGAATCCTAAAGACACGTGATAATACAAATTCAATCTCCTGAATTTGCTCATAGTTTTACCACTCAACCCGAAATACTCATCATACGACAAAAATCCATCAAACCTATCGTCATTCTTAGCATTGGTTTTGATATAATCTCGAGGAAGCAGATCACTTGGCATGTTGTTTTCATAGTACTCATCAGTGCTCACATAGATGTAATTATCCGCATTGGTCAATAGACTGGTCTGGATTCCAAACTTCATTTTGAAGCGGAAGTTTTTATCCGGATTTGTAGACCATCCCAGATATAAAGGAATCCTTAAGTGGGAGTATTCCTCATGCATATAAATTAGAGCCCCGGCAGACGTGTCGCTAAAATCGTATTGCCGACCATCACTCTCTTTGGTTAATCTCAAGCCTGTTTCTATGAAGTACTTTCGTCCCAAATACATCCCTCCATGTCCGCCAAAACCATGATTCTTGTTCACCACCGATACGTCATCATCAATGATCAAAAACGGAATGAACCCAGCTGACAATTCGGGGGCCATATAGGTATGCTGCGCATTGTAATCCAATCCCACATAGAAATTCTGAGACCAAATATGGAAGCTTGAGATCATCAGTAGTATCAGGGTTGTCAGGGTTTTCATCTCTTGTCTCACAATTTACGAAAAAACAAAGTTCCGGCAGACTGGCATACTTGTTGTCTTTTAGAGAATGAACATTTAAACATTTTGGCTATGAAGTATTTATTTTTTATCGGCGGATTATTGGTTTTAGGCAGTTGCGATTTAACCAACAAGGGGATTCTGATTGGAGGATCATCAACAGATATTGTGAAAGTAGTATGTACAGATGCAGTCTCACAGGCTCAAGTAGATAACATGGTGGCAAAGATTAAAAGTGAAGCTTTTAAAGACGATAAACTGGCTCGTGCTAAGTTCGTCACTCAGAACGAATGTTTTACGGTGGATCAGGTCATTAAAATTTTGGATGCATTCACTTTTGATGACAACAAGCTCAACATGGCAAAGAATCTTTACGATCAAACAGTTGATCAGGAGAATTATGACTTAGTGGTTGACACTTTTGTTCATAAGAGCGATAAAGATGAATTGCGGGAGTTTATTTTGAATAATCAGAATACGGTTTTATTCTAGGCATCTGAACTATTCCCGGAACCACCGTCAAAGGACTCAGCGGTTTTAAGATCGGTGCGAGCAATGAGACCTTTTACGATGGTCTCTTGCTCTTTAAACTCGCTATCGTTGTCTTTGTCAATTTTAATTTTCCCTAAAGTCAAATCAATAATTTCAAGGTCGCAGGAAGGACAGCTGTGGTGGTTGATCATTGCCAAAGAACGCTTGGTTGTATAGTTTGCAAGCTCACTCTCCAATACTGGTGGTATTGAAGACAAGTTATCAAATCTACCTGACTTTTTCTGGTTGTCAAGATCAAGCAACGACTCTGCCGGCACATAAAAACCTTGTTCATTAAGCTCTGTATCACAATTCTCACAATAATAGCCTCTGCTTGTAAAGCCAATGTAGGTAGGCCAAATAATGATAATGCCAGCTTCAATTAAGTATATGATGGCTAAAATCGACCCTTCCAAAACAGCGCCATCTCTTCCAAACTTGCCAATAGAAATTTGTCTAAGGCTGATGAACTCAGTGATATCGTCTATCGAAACTTGAAATAGCAAGCCAGCAGTGTACTCAAGCCCCGAGTAATTAGCTGCCAGGGTAGCCGCCCAACTGTTGTACAATAAATAGATCGCACAAATTAAAAGGAAGACCATATTGGCCATTGGATTCCTTGATTTAGCAGCTGACAGGCAAAATGAACTTACAAATATGGAGGCGAACATAATTCCAAAAAGGACTAAAAAGTTGATGTAGATTAATGGGTTGTAGTGACTTATGACTCCAAAAAGAATTCCCAATAAGCCATTCAATGCGACTGCTATCAACAGAAAAATGACAAACTTTCCTGAATCTACTTTGCCTGAGGCCTGATAATTTGAACCTATCTCCATAATTTAATTTGTTAATACTTATCATTCCAGTGCCTTAATGGGAAAATCCTGTCCAAAACTGTAAGACGTAGGGTATTGAGCAGTACCATGATACGATTCGGATAATTCCGGCACGCGCTCTTCCACATAAGTTCTGAGTTCACTAATGGTTAATTTTTGATCTTGAGATAATGTTTGAATGTCTCCTTTTAAAGCTTCTAAAATCGCGTAAGTGAATAGGCCATGTTTGAGATCGCCAGCCTCATTGGCATATTGATAATCCTGTGAAGCGGTTAAATAGAAGGTCCCGGTGCTTCTTGCCAACTGAGCCAGGGCTTTTTCTCGACTTGCCCCGCGCTGAGCGAGTTGTTTTAGGGCGCCTCCTGAATGGCAAGCATCCAAAATGTAGACCTGTTTTTGCGCAGAGATGGTCATGGCCATTTGAGATAACTCATCGGCAGAAATGGCTTTCTCGGCAAGCGCATCATCATTCCCGTAAAAATTGGTGATGTCATAGGTCACAATATAAAAATCCTCTTGCGAATTAAGCACACCATGCCCGGCATAATATAGAATAAACACGTCTTCCGGGCCAATCTTAGTCGCAATCTCATCAATGGTTTGTGTGATCGTTGACTTAACGGCTTTGTCATTTTTGATTGTATAATCATATACTTTGTGAAACAACTTATTGGCATCATGAGACACCGTTTTTCCAAAAGCGGCAGCATCTGCAGTGGCATAGTTCAAACGATAATTGGGGTTTTTGTAATCGTTGATGCCAATGGTTAAAATGAACAAATCTGTTTTCCCGGCATCTCCATCCATATTGAAGTGTACAAACTGGGGCTCCGATTCAAGTCCTTTTTGATTGACTATTACAAATGAAATGTCGTTAGTTCCATTGTTCAAATCGAGTTCAAATTCTTTGGTGACACCCTCTCCTCCTCTAAATTTGATCGTAGAACTCATGTTGTCTTCTGTCACGAGTTTTCCATTGTTGTAAATTCTTACAAGGTCATTCTCTCCTCCATTCGGAACAGACAATTGAACATTCACTTTTTCTTCCCTTGCCAATAAAACGGAATCTGGCTGTACCAGCTCTCCATTGATGAGTAATTCTGGTTGTGGTTTTTGGTCGATCAATTTTTCCAGATTATCTCCGGTTTGCTTGAATGACTTGCCTGCCATGACATCTCGAATCAAGCCTGGCGTGTAGTATTTATTAAAAAGAGAGCTAACAGACATGGCTTTTGTTCCGGAGACATAGTTTACCGCTTTGAGTGCTTTTTCAGATCCATCAAAATGACCGGAATGGTGGCGGGACAACCATTGATTTCTGTTAATTTGAATATAGGTATACAATTCTTCTTTACTGGTCATGTCCCATACCTTCACTTCATTGTCAACCGTGCAAGATATCAGGTATTTTCCGTCTTGAGAAAATTGAAGTGAGGTAACTGAGCTACTGTGACCTTCCAAATCCATGATGTGTTGCCCGTCAAGCTGGTAAAGGCCTATTACACGCTGATCTCCACCTACAGCCATTATACTTTTTGAAGGTGAAAAACTCACCGCATTAAAGCCGCCTTGTTTAGACCTGATTTTTGACTGAAGCATTCCCGTATTGAGGTCCCAAATCTTCACACTTCCATCTCTACTAGCAGTGGCAAACAATTGTCCATTGGGTGCAAATTTCAAATCAACAATCAACTTAGTGTGACCAATGATGCGTCTGAAACTCTGACCAGCATCTGCTTCATACAAATGCAATTCTCCGTTGACATTTCCACCAGCCAAGTACAAATCTCGTGGTGAATAGGCAGCCACGTATCCTGAGGATGGCCCCACATTTACAGAGTTAATCCGTTTTCCGGTTTTCACCGACCATCTGGTCATCACGCCATCCCAGCCCGTACTTAATACCTCTGAATCATCTGAATTAAAATCCAGATCAAACACAATGCGTGACGTGGTCCTAATTGTCTTTTGTACAGTCCAATCTTTCGTATTCCAAATGATAACGCGTCCACCAAATCCGGCAGTTGCGAGTAATGTACCATCAGAACTAAATTGAGCATTCAATACTGTTCCTTTGTGTCCTGACAAACGCTTGATTGTTTTTCCGGAAGATAAATGCTTGATAATTACAGAAGAATCTGTTTGAGTAATGGCCAAAAATTGACCATTCGGACTAAGCATAGCATCCGTTTTTGGTTTAACGTAACGAATTACGTCCTTCATTAAATTGCTTTGAGGTTTCGAGCTTGGCAAGTTATTGAAGCCTTTCAGTTGGTGTGCCATTCTGCCGGTAGACAGATTGAACATAGCGATGGAATTGTGCTTATGTGGTAGAGCGATCAAAGGCATGTTTGACGAACAGGCCACTGTTAGGGTTTTGATATCTTTCAGGGCTTTTTCGAACAATTTTGCGCCTGTTTTGACGCCTAAAACGATGAGCTCCCGACTAGTTTCCAGAACAACATATTGATCATTTCCAGCAAACTGAACAGACCTTACTTTGTTTTTGGGTATGTCGTAATGCCATATCTTTTTCCCTTTTTTGACATCCCACAAAGCTGCTCCACTCTTATGGGCTGCTGACACCAAATACTTGCTGTTGTAGCTAAAGTTGATTTTTGTATTGCAGCCATCGCACACTGCTTCCGGATTGGCTTCAAGATGGTGCAGTTTTTTACCTGTTTCAGCATCAAATATTTCAGAGAATAATTTGCGCGAACTCAAGGCAATGTATTTGCCATCTGGACTGTATTGCATATCATGACACTTGTCAAAAGGCAAAGTCAAGAACAACTTATTGGAATCGAGACTTCTCACCTCAGTCGTCTTGTAGTTATTTGAACTAAGGATTCGATCTCCACCAGGATTCATGAAAAAAGGATTCAAAACAGCATCATAATCTTTCTTTCCTGACCACATGAGCTCTTTTGATTCCAGGTCAAACACAAAGGTTTCTGATTGGTCATTACTCAGGATGACCTGACTCTCGGACGGACTGAAGCTTGCATTTCGAATTGGATCTCCATCAAGTGAAAAGGTACTCAACAATTCACCTGTTTCAACATTGGTAAGGTAAACACCCTCCGACGAGCAACTTAACACTTTTGATCCGTCCTGGCTAAATTCAACTGACCGTATTACCCCAGTATGCCAGCCAAAATTCCTGATTTGCTTTTGACTCTGTATATCCCAGAGGATCAAGCCATGGTCGTATGAACCGCTGACAAACAACCTACCATCTGGAGCAAATGCCGAACAAGACATACGTGCTGAGTGTCCTTTTTGTAGAACTGTTTCGATGAGCTCTTGTTGCGCCTGTAGGGACCTTCCAAAGAAAAGTACAATCAGTATGGAGATGTATTTAGTCATATGCTCGGGGCGAATCACCTAGTTTCAAGCTTAATTTTCATCAATTTAAGAAAATTGGGGGAGTTGTGCGCAAGCTATTAGGTTAGACTGATGGCGCGTATAAAAACACACCCCTTCATTGGGTTTTCAGCGGTGATTGGATTCCGTTGCGTTCCCCTCTCAAGAGGGGAGGATGAACTGAATCGTTAATAATGACATTCGCTTTTTGACTATGCCTTTCTGTGCTGTGATCTTAAAAAACTAAAACAAATTCCCCTGAATGATATCCGGAGAGTGCCCTAAATGCAAGTAGGCTTTCTCTGTAGCTTTTCTGCCTTTTGGAGTGCGAATAAGGTAACCTTCCTGGATCAAAAATGGCTCGTAAACGTCTTCGATGGTCCCTGCCTCTTCACTCACCACTGTGGCAATGGTTTTCAAGCCAACCGGACCACCTTTGAATTTATCTATTAAAGCGTGCAGGATTTTATTGTCCATTTCATCCAATCCATGTTTATCCACATTGAGGGCTTCAAGCGCCACATTGGCAATCTCCACATTGATGGTACCATCTCCTTTGATTTCGGCAAAATCCCGTACCCTTCTTAACAAGGCATTGGCGATTCGGGGAGTACCACGACTCCTTCCTGCTATCTCAAAGGCTGCATCCGGTTTAATGGGAATTTTTAAAATCCCTGCTGAACGCTCAACGATATCAGTAAGCAATTTTGAATCGTAATATTTTAATCGGGAATTGATACCAAACCGAGCTCTTAAAGGCGCTGTTAACAATCCCGAACGCGTAGTGGCTCCGATTAAAGTAAAGGGATTGAGTTCGATTTGGACAGTTCGGGCATTCGGGCCAGCATCTATCATAATATCGATATGATAATCTTCCATGGCTGAGTAGAGGTACTCTTCAACGACGGGGCTCAGTCTATGGATTTCATCAATGAATAACACATCTCCTTCATCCAGATTGGTAAGCAGTCCGGCTAAATCTCCAGGTTTGTCCAATACCGGACCAGAAGTCACTTTAAATCCAACACCCAATTCATTCGCAATGATGTTAGCCAAGGTAGTTTTTCCCAGTCCGGGAGGACCATGTAACAAGACATGATCAAGCGCTTCCCCTCTTTTCTTGGCAGCCGCCACAAAGATTTCAAGGTTTTCAACCACCTTCTTTTGACCAGTAAAGTCGTCAAACTCTTTTGGGCGGAGTACCTTCTCGATCTCACCATCATTGGAGGCAAAACTTTCATCTCTTATGTCGAACTCTTCAGACATATCACGAAATTACGGAATTAGTCCACTTGAAAACGATCCCTATTTCGAGTTTTTCAACATAGTTTCTCAGATGGCTTTTTTGAATAGTGATTATTTCATTCTTGGTACAGAATTTGCTCATCTTTGTTAAATCAATACCATATGAAAAACTCACTATTACTTTTATTTCCCTTCCTTATGCTTATGGCATTAGCTCAAGCACAAACCAAAGTTTACGAGGGCAATTCAACCAGTTATTCTAAATGTTTGTATACCATCGACAACAACAAAATTTATCAAGGCAACTCCACTAGCTATTCTAAATGTCTGTACACGATAGATAACAATAAAGTATACGAGGGCAATTCAACCAGTTACTCAAAGTGTTTGTTTACGATTGATAATGACAAAATTTATCAAGGAAATTCTACGAGTTATTCTAAATGCCTATTCACCATGTCCAATGGCAAAGCACATGAGGGAAATTCCACCAGCTATTCGAAATGTCTTTTGACTTTTAGTGACAATAAGGTATATCAAGGAAATTCTACGAGTTATTCAAAATGTATTGCAACGCTTGAAGGCTATGTTCCCCAGTATATTCTAACCGTTTTATTGGGTTCTGATTAGATCAATCATTTCTTAATATAATCCTTATAAACATCACTAAAAAAGACTTTCAATCCGACCGTATAAAGTGGACTCGTGAATTTTTCATCCAGGTGTCTGTTATTTTTGAGCATCAATCTATACCCTATCCCTCCACCAATTCCAAAGTACTTAAGAAAGCGATATTGAATCCGCATTGAGGGTTCGTATAAGGCAATCCAATCCCTGTCGATTCTATGTTTGTCGCCATCTTGATAGACGAAATAAGACAGACCGGCACCTAACTGGAAAGGAATGGCCAATTCCCAATGCTCACTTCTATAGAAAGTATACTCAACACTCGGTGCGATATAGAGCATTCTAAGGGACTTTTCCAACAATTTAAAGGTTCCGTCACCCAGACTTATTGCATGTGGTTTATTGAAGCCTTTTGCTAACCAGTTGCCACTTATACCTAACCTCAAGACATCTGCATAATTGAAGGCAATCGTTACAGATCTCATCTTGGCGAACTCATTGGTTACAAAGGCGTTCCTGGTCCCAAATTGAAAAACTGGTTTGGGTTTGGTTTTCAGACTCTCCTTTATCTCGTTCACCATGCTTTGGGAGCATGACATAAAAGGAAATACAAGACTCGCTATGATGACACTGATGCGCATAAAAAATGTCCGCAACTAAGTTACGGACATTCCTTTTAAGTTTTTTTAGAATCTAGTGCTCTTCTTCTCCCTCTTTAAGAGGAACTGTTTGGGGCACAAAGTCTTCTTCATAATTTGGATTACTGTAATCGTATGGCCACCTGTGTACCTCTGGCAATTCACCAGGCCAGTTACCGTGTCCAACTTCAACTGGAGTAGTCCATTCAAGTGTGTTAGATTTCCAAGGATTTTGAACTGATTTCTGACCTTTGAAAATGCTGTAGAAGAAGTTCACCAAGAAAATTACCTGAGCAATTGAACCGATAATAGCGAAGATAGAAATCAACTCATTCAAATCAATTGTTGCATCCAGATAAGGGAACGACGAGTAATCGTAGTAACGTCTTGGAGCTCCATTTAGTCCTACATAATGCATAGGGAAGAATACGCCATATCCACAAATAATCGTGAGCCAGAAGTGGGCATATCCCATCTTGGTATTCATCATCCTACCATACATTTTTGGAAACCAGTGATACACCCCTGCGAACATTCCAAATACAGCGGAGAGTCCCATTACAATGTGGAAGTGACCAACCACAAAGTAAGTATCGTGTACTGCAATATCAAGAGCAGAATCTGCAAGGATAATTCCTGTTACACCACCAGTGATGAACGTTGATACCAATCCAATTGAGAATAACATTGCTGGCGTGTACTTGATATTACCTTTCCAAAGTGTGGTAATGTAGTTAAATACCTTCACCGCAGATGGAATCGCAATAAGCAGTGTTGTAAATACGAACACTCCACCAAGGAATGGGTTCATACCTGTTACATACATATGGTGACCCCATACGATGAATGATAAGAAACCAATTGCCAGGATAGATCCAATCATTGCTCGATAACCGAAGATTGATTTTCTAGAGTTCGTTGCTACAATTTCTGATGTGATACCCAAGGCCGGTAGAAGTACGATATATACCTCCGGGTGACCAAGGAACCAGAATAAATGCTGGAACAAGATTGGTGAACCACCAACCATATCTAAGGTCTCACCTTGTAATGTGATTTCAGATAGGTAGAAACTCGTACCGAAAGTTCTATCCATAATCAACAGAAGTACTGCTGAGAATAAAACTGGGAATGATAATACCCCAAGGATTGCAGTTACAAAGAACGCCCAGATTGTCAATGGCATTCTTGTCATTTTCATCCCTTTTGTTCTTAAGTTAAGGATGGTAACGATATAGTTCAAACCACCTAATAAAGAAGATGCGATGAACAATGCCATAGATATCAACCAAAGTGTCATACCTAAACCAGAACCAGGTACAGCAGTTTCAAGTGCTGATAGTGGTGGGTAGATTGTCCAACCAGCCATCGCAGGTCCATTCTCAACAAACATTGAGATAACCATGATAACACTAGAAATAAAGAAGAACCAGTATGACAACATGTTAAGGAAACCTGATGCCATATCACGTGCACCAATCTGCAATGGAATTAATAAGTTAGAGAAAGTTCCACTCAATCCACCTGTTAACAGGAAGAATACCATGATGGTACCGTGGATGGTCACCAAACCAAGGTACATATTCTCGTTTAAGACACCTCCCGGAGCCCACTTGCTACCAAGGAAAGTTTCAAGAATATCAAAGCCTTGTCCTGGCCAACCTAATTGTAATCTGAAAAATACAGACAACATCATTGCAACAACCCCCATAACAATTGCTGTGATCAGGAATTGCTTAGAGATCATTTTGTGATCCATACTAAAGATGTACTTGGACACAAAACTCTCTTCGTGGTGATGCTCGTCGTGATGATCGTGTGCGTGTGCTCCCATTATCTATCTACTTTTCTTTAATTCTAATATTATTCTTATTCAGCCTTTTTATCTGAAGATTCGCTCTTCTTTGCCTTTACCAATGGCATTTGATGTCTGGCTCTCAACATATTTTCAATTTCTAACTCAGACACACCCAAAGCAGGCCATTCTTTAGCTAGTTCTGTTAGTTTGTACTTGGTTCTTGGCAAACCGTTTTCAACCAACATCTTCTGTAGTTTTTCATCTTGAGCAGAAAAACCGTCTTCTGCAAAATCGTCAACGAAAACAGCTCCACTCACAAATGGCTTTCCTTCTAGCCACTCAACGTAATCCATTGCTGTTCCAACTACAACTTTTCTTTTCATACCGTAGTGACCACCACCACAAATCTTGTTACACACCAAAACAAAGTCAAAGTTAGGATCGTTCATTTCCTTTCTCATCTCCTCCGTGGTCAAAGTAGGTGTGAAGCTGAAATAAGTTGTTGCTCCAGGCACCATATTCATTTGAGCATCAAAATGTGGGAAGAAGGCACTGTGAATCACATCTTTAGACTTGAACGTAAAGTTGTAATCACGACCTTTAATCAGGAACAATTCTCTTGTATCGTCTACGAAATCATTCATTGCCTGCGCTTCAAAATTTGTTGTGTCAGACTTCATCTCCGATCTCAACGCAACCATACGTCTCATCAATCTGTTGTTACGGATAATTTTGTCTTCCAACTCACTCACTTTCCAATCTGGTAAGTAATCACCTTTGGTTCGCAATTCAACTTCTAAAGCTTCAATTTTACCCTTGAACTTTTCGATAGACCCATCAATGAATCCTGTGGTAATAATTCCAACCTGATTAGGTATTTCAACAGAATCTTCAACTACCATGTTACCAGTAGAATCTAAAGTAGGATTAGGCAATTTTTGAGCGCCTCCGATCAACTTGTAATCAGCCTGACCCAATTTGTTGTCTAAACCAGCATATCGCGTTGTAAAGGCAAACTGTTCAGCTGTAACCTCTACCAAAATTGGTTGTTCAGCTGCAGGCGTATCGTAATCAATGCTGTTAGGCTCACTCCCCATTACATTAAACCAGGTCTGCAAACCAAGAATGATGATCACTGCCAAAACCATAGAAGGGATCACAGTCCATATTAACTCCAGTTTGTTGGAGTGTGGGAACCAATGTGCCTTTCTGTCTGGTCTGTAGTAATACTTCCATGCAAATATGAACAACAATGAGTTACATAGTAAGAATACCAAGACAATGATAACCATATTGATGTTAAGTAACCACCTTGCCTCTTCCGCTACATTTGATGCAGCCGGCCCTCTTCCGTAGTTGTTTCCAGCGTAGTGGTACGACAACCAAAAGAAAAACGCATAAAACAGCACCATGAAGCCCAACATTAAGTTCGCATTCAAATGGTTATCCTTCTCACTGATATCCTCTTCTCGTTTTCCTTTAATTTCAGAAGCGAGTTCGTATACTCTCAGTAATTGCGCAATTGCAATAACCGCCAGAACTACGACAAGAACAATAATAAACCTATCCATTATACCTATTCTTTAAATACTTTATTCCTACCTCAATTATATTTCGTGATGTAAACTTTCCTCCAAGTAAGGATGGTGTTTTGGCATCAACGGTCTCTTAGTTAGTGCATTGAGTACCCAGAAGATGAAAATCCCTAAGAAACTCATGAACATTCCAATTTCAAATAAGCCCAATTTTCCGTGGCTAAACATTGTTCCTGGCGTAATCAACATGTAAACATCCAGCCAGTGACCAATGAAGATCAGCATACCTACGAAAATCAAGAATGGTGCACTTCTCTTAGCATCTCTTGACATCAACAAGATCATTGGGAAAGCAAAGTTGATGATGAACATTCCAAAATAGATCACTTTGTATTCGCCCAATCTTGGCAAAAAGTAAGTGACTTCTTCAGGGATATTCGAGTACCAGATCAACATGAACTGAGAGAACCACAAGTAACTCCACAAGAAGCTCAATGCGAAAATCCATTTACCTACATCATGGATGTGGCTTTCGTTCACATTCTCCAAATACCCTTTGCTCTTCAGCCAAACAGCCAGTAAGATCAAGAATACCATTCCACTTACCCACATACCGGAGAACACATACCATCCAAATAGTGTAGAGAACCAGTGCGTATCAATTGACATGATCCAATCCCACGACATGGTAGAAGAAAAGTATGCAAAGAAAACCAAGAACAAGGCTGACCTTTTAAAGTTCTTGAAGTGAATCTCTGTTCCACCTACTTCATCTTCCAATAAAGATCTTTTTCTAAATCCTCTCATGAACAATAGGAAAGTCGCAAAATAAACGATGGTTCTAATCCAAAAGAAAGGTTGATTTAAGTACGCTTCTTTTCCAGCAATCAAAGAATCAAAATGGTGACTATTAGGGTCCATCACATCTCCATCCATCCAATGATAAATATGGTGCTGATGAAACGTTCCTGCCAATAATACTATGGCAATAACACCAATTCCAAACGGCAAAGCCGACATAATGGCTTCCATCAATCTCTTTAAGACAACGCCCCATCCAGACTCTGTAGCATAATGCAAAGCCAAATAGAAAAGAGATGCCAGGGCAATTGCGAAGAAAAAGAAGCCATTGATCAAAAGATTTGACCATAAACGTGTTCCGAAATGCTCATCACTTGCACCGCCTTTTATCAACTCAATAATGATAAACAGGAGGCCAATCCCCATCAACATGAATGTGAACCTTTTCGCCTTATTTGTGAATACAAAGTTGTTCATTGCTATTCTGTATTAACTCAATTCTTTATTAGTGTCCTTCAGGTGTTTCAACGTCTGTAGAATCAGATTCTGCAGCCATTGGTTCCATATTAGTTTCTTCTTCCTCTACTGTTTCTACATTTGGATAGTCACCATTTCCAAACTTTCTTAGTTGGTGCACGATATTCCATCTGTCCTCTCTTGAGATTAACATCCCATGAGCTCCCATGATACCTTTACCGTAAGTTATATAGTAGAATAATTGTCCGTCAGTATCTTCACTTACAGGCGCTGCGGTGAAATTCGCCACTCCTGAAATTTTCTTATTCTGAACTAAAATCCCTTTACCATCCCCTTTTTCACCATGGCACTGAGAACACATTCTCAAGTAAAGCTCTTTACCTCTAGCCATTGCTTCATCAGAGTAAGGCACTGGATTTTTGAAAGGCTTGATTACCTCTTCCATGGCCTTGTCGAATTCCTTGCCATCAGCATACATCTCCCAACCATACAGACCATGTGTCTTATCGGATTGTGGTGGTGCCTTAAAAGGAACTGGCATATTGTAAGCTGCCTCTTCCATGTTAGAATGGTAAGGTACCGTTCCACTTGGCGGGGTCAAAGCCGTTAATTTCTCCTTAAGCTCAGGGTGCTCTTCATTTCTGAATTCACCATAGTCGACATACGCCTCTACTGCAGGAGATCTATACATATCAGGCATGTACTCCACTCCGGGACTAGCCGGATCTTTAGTACACGAGCTTGCAATCAAGGCTACCGCTGATACTACTCCGATTTGCTTGAATACTCTTTTCATCTTATTTGATCTCCTTTTCACTGATTTCAATAATACCTGTTTCTTTCAGCATGCTCTGCAATTCTTCTGCAGTCCACTTACTGTTTTCAGACAACTTCAGTTCCATTACGAACTTATCGTCCGTTGTTCTTGGATCAGGATTGTCTGCAATCATTCCAGGTAATGTTTTATTTCTTAGCATGTATGTAATGGCCATTCCGTGAGCCGCACACAATACAGTAAACTCGAACGTAATTGGAATGAATGATGGTAAATTCTCCATTAAAGAGAAACTTGGCTTACCACCGATATTCATAGGCCAATCAATGATCATGAAGTACTTCATTCCAAGAAGTGCCAAACATGTTCCAGTGATTCCGTAAAGGAAAGCACAGATTCCTAATCTCGTGTGTTTCACGCCAATTACAGGATCTATCCCGTGAATTGGAAACGGAGAAAACACTTCTGATACTTTAACACCTTTGCCAACGAGCTTCTTAGCGCCATTCAACAAAATGGTGTCGTCATCATACATTGCGTGAATAACCTTGTCTGACATATCTCTATTCGTTTCCTGAGTTATCGTTCATTAATTTCTTAGCTTGAGCCGCCCAATCGTCTCTTTCCGCTCTTCCAGGGAAAGATCCGGTCAAAGAATCCAAAAGATCGTATTCTTCTTTTGTCATTTTGCTCACTTGCTCAAATGTGTAGATTCCAATCTCGTTCAGTTTCCCTTCCAACACCGGTCCAACACCACTGATCTTTTTCAAGTCATCTTTTTGGTTTTCATCGGTTCTCACACCGATTCTCTCCATTAATTTGGCTTTAAAGGAATCAATTTCTTCCGCAGAAAGTGTTTTCTTCTCCTCTTTCTGTGGCTCATCGCCAGCTTCTTCAGAAGCGGCTTTCTCAAGCGCATCTTTAGCAGCTTCAGCTATGCTGACTTCTTCATCTTTCTTATCGAATAAGGCCGTTTCTGATGCTTGAGGGTCTGGTTCTTCTTTTTCAGCTAAAGTAGCATGACCGTGCGCTCCGTCATGGTCGTGACTGTCATGGTGACTATGCGCATCCCAGAAACCAGCTCCGTGTCCAAAACTCTCCTTGTAGTTCTGACCAGAAGATTTCAAAATGGTTTTCACCTCATTCAATGCCAATACCGGGAAGTATCTTGCAAACAATAAGAACAGCGTAAAGAAGATTCCAAGTGTTCCTAAGAAAATTCCTATATCAACCCATGTTGGATAGAACATAGTCCAGGTTGCTGGCAAATGGCCTCTGTGCAATGACGTCACAATAATTACGAATCTCTCAAACCACATACCAATGTTGATTACAATTGACATGAAGAATGTGAAAGATAGGCTTGTTCTCAACTTCTTGAACCAGTACAGCTGAGGTGATATCACGTTACACGTCATCATGATCCAGTAAGACCAGGATAAATCGCCTGTTGCTCTGTTGATGAACGCGTATGATTCGTACTCTACACCAGAATACCATGAAATGAATAGCTCAGTGATGTAGGCCACCCCTACAATCGAACCAGTTACAATGATTACAATATTCATGTACTCAATGTGCTTAGTATGGATGTAGTTCTCTAATTTCAAGGCTTTTCTCATGATGAGAAGAAGCGTCTGTACCATCGCGAACCCTGAGAATACCGCACCTGATACGAAATAAGGCGGGAAAATGGTGGTATGCCATCCGGGTATTACAGATGTGGCGAAATCGAAAGATACAATCGAGTGAACTGAGAATACCAAAGGTGTTGCCAAACCAGCTAATACCAATGATACAATTTCAAATCTGTTCCAGTGCTTAGCTCTACCTGACCATCCAAAGCTCAAAATACTGTAGAACTTCTTGGCCATTGGTGCTTTCACCCTGTCTCTAATGGTTGCGAAATCAGGAATCAAACCAATGTACCAGAATACTAAGGATACTGATAGATAAGTAGAGATTGCGAATACATCCCATAGAAGTGGTGAGTTGAAGTTAACCCAAAGTGATCCAAATTGGTTAGGCATTGGTAATACCCAGTAGGCAACCCAAATACGTCCCATGTGAATCCCTGGAAAGATGGCTGCCATAAATACCGCAAAGATTGTCATCGCCTCTGCAGAACGGTTAATTGCCATTCTCCATTTCTGACGGAACAATAGAAGTACCGCAGAAATCAATGTTCCGGCGTGACCAATACCTACCCACCATACAAAGTTGGTAATATCCCAGGCCCAATCAACGGAGTTGTTCAAACCCCAAACACCGATACCGGTACCTAGCAAATAAAGGATACAGCCTATTCCCCAAAGTCCAACGATACCAGCGATGGTAATCATGATGTACCAAGGTTTTGGCGCTTTACTCTCGATTGGGCGACAAACGTCCTCAGTGATGTCGTGATACGACTTGTCACCTAAAATCAAGGGTTCTCTAATCTCCGCTTCCTTATGCATTATCTGTTCTTTTTCTAGTTCAGTTAATCAATTCTTAGTGGTGCTCTTCCTCACCTTTATGCTCGTCGTTTGAAGCATGGTAAATCCATTCTCCAGTTTCGGCGTTATACAACTCCTTATCTGCTAAGAAAGGGTCGTCTGCATTTCTCACTTTCAATTTATAGAAGATGTTTGGTTTGGTACCGACTTCTTCAAGAACCTGATAAGATCTATCAGATCTGGCTTCTCTATACACCTGAGATCCTTTCTTATCAATTGGTAATCCCGTTTCCTTGTCTTTACCAGTTTCTTCCATGTCGTTCAAATCACCAAAGATGATCGCATTTGCAGGACAAGCTCCCTGACATGCCGTTTCAATGTCTCCATCTACAACTGGTCTGTCTTCTTTCTTAGCCTTTAATTTACCATCCTGGATTTGCTGAACACATAGAGAACACTTCTCCATCACACCTCTTGTTCTCACCACTACATCCGGGTTCAATACCATTCTTCCTATATCGTCCTGAGCAGGGTTAATTGCCGTAAACTTCTTGTATGAAGGATAGTTGAACCAGTTAAATCTTCTTACTTTATAAGGACAGTTGTTAGCACAATATCTCGTACCAATACATCTGTTATAAGTCATTTGGTTAAGCCCTTCGTTACTGTGTGTCGTAGCAACTACCGGACAAACTGTTTCACATGGTGCGTGATTACAGTGCTGACACATCATTGGTTGGAAAGTCACCTTTGGATTATGCTCAGGCTTTTCCATGGCCTTGTAAGACCACTCTTCTTTTCTAGAACCGATGAAGTCTTCCTGATCAGATGAGTAATATCTATCCAATCTTAACCAGTGCATGATTCTCACACGTCTGATTTCATCCTTACCTACTACCGGAACGTTGTTCTCTGCCTGACAGGCAATGATACAGCTACCACATCCAAAACAAGTGTTCATATCAATGGTCATACCCCATCTGTGACCCACCAATTCTACTGGATGTTCGCCCCATAAATCGAAGGCACTGATGTGCTCTCTATCGTTGGCGCCAGCATGTTTTCCGTCAGGAACTGGATTGCCATCCTTATCGAACATCAATTTACCATCTTTATCTCTCTTACCACCCACATCATCATGAGTAACTAGAGTGTGCATAGGGTTAAACCCTTCTCTGGTTTTTGTGTATTCGTAGTCAGTTTCCTTCCATCCGTTGACATAAAAGTCTAAAGATGTTTCTTTAACGATGGAGTGACGTCCCATCACTGTATGGTGCGATTGAGTCACAGCCATGGGGTGCTCTTCTCCTGCATCTGATACTTTAGCTGGCGTATCCATTGTCATGGCTGCTCCTACTAATGACATCAATTTAAATGCGTTTGCACCGATTGGCTTGATTTTATCGTTGTCGTCTCTCTCGTAATCTCCGTAATCACCGGTAGCGTATGCTGCTTTACCGATTTTTAGTTTATCATCATCAGACTCTAAGAATTCTCCTCTACCATAACCAACAGCAATACCAATGGTTCCTGGTGCCTGACCTGGCTGAGCCAATACAGGTAACTTAACAGACTTCTCGCCAACTTTCACTTCAACAACAGAAGCTGGTGATTTTTGTCCGAGATAGATGTTATATCCATTCTTCTCCATGTCGGCATGCGACATAGTAGCATAGTTATCCCAGGTAGCCGTAGTAATCGGATCTGGCATTTCCTGTAACCATGGGTTATTGGCTTGTTGACCAATTCCCATTGAATTTTTCTGGTAGAAAGAAATCTCGTAGTCATCCGTGGTGCCTTGCTTGGTCTTAGCCATTTCAAGTCCTTTAGCCAATGCACCACCTTTCATTGAAGGTGCTGAACCAGTTTCAGATGGCATGGTTCCACCACCATTGTGAACCATCCAGTTCCAATAGTCTTCTTCACCATTAAAGTTGGCAGCTGCCATTGGATAACCGTAAGTGATCCACAAGTCTTTTAAGGTGTCGTACATGTAAGTACTGTCTTTCCCTACATGCTCAGTCGCGCCAGCCCAAACCGCTAAAGATTCAGCCCAAGGTCTTGTTTCATACAATGGACGAATAATTGGTTGAACGATGGCATAATGATTTCCTTTAGGACTCAAATCATCCCAGGTTTCCATGTAATGAGGTGCAGGACAAATGTACTGACATCTGCTCGCTGTTTCATCCACATATCCAGCAAATGACACAGTCAATTCAATTTTTTCAAGGGCTGAAGCCAACTCCTCTCCTCTAGCATGATCGTAAACCGGATTACAATCAACAAACAAGACTGCATCCACACCGCCTGAAACCACATCAGACACTAATTGGTCCATGGCTTCATCATCTCCGGCAAATGCATTCAGAGGATTATTAAGATTGATGGTTGTTCCGTAAGCACCTAATTTTTCATTGATGGCATTTACGATGATCTGAAGACCAACATCATTAGATCCAGCAACTACTAAAGACTCACTTCCTGATGCTTTCAAAGCAGCTACTGCTTTATCGATAGTTTCCTGACTTCCTTCAGGAACTGACAATCCACCACCATCACCACCAAGTCCGGCTAAAATACCAGCAGCTACTGCACCATACTCAGACGGTTTAATCGGTGTTCTGTAATCCGCAGAAGATCCAGAAGACGACAAGTTCGCCTCAAACTGGAAGTGCTGAGACATCCATCCTCCTTCGAATTTGACCTTTTCAGGGTTTCTTCTTGAACCGTACTGTCCTGCATATTCATTAGACATCAACCAGTTAGATAAGAAGTCTGCTCCTATACTTACAATTGTTTTAGCCTTTGAAAAATCATAATCTGGAATAGCGCCCATTGGCTTTTCCATATCCGGATTCATCGGTCCAAAGCACTCCAGGTTAGCCGTACGAATAGCACTGTAAGACACAGCATCATACATGATGTGGCTAATTTTTGCATTTCCAACAGACTCAATGGTCGTTGCCATTGGAGCAGCCGTTTCTTCGATGGTATCCTCAACAACAGTAGTAGTATCAGACACCAAAGTATCTAAACCTACAGCCGCCATAGCTGTGTCCATCAAATTCATATCTCCATCCACCTCATTATCTGGAACAGAAGCTGGTTCTGGAGCCGACATGGTTTGAGCACCATATCTTGATTTAAAATCTGTAATGGCTTTCCATGCCACATTTGAGATAGTAGAATTTGAAACGATGGCAATATTCCCACCTTTTTTAGCGATTCCTTCAAGTGCAGTTGTGATGTTTCCATCTACATCTCCCCAAGAAGCCTCACCTCCACCTATCATTGGCGTCTTCAATCTTGCGCTGTCATACAACGGCAGAACAGAAGCGACAACTCTTGGATTCACTCCACCTTTGGTGATACCGTGATCTCTGTTTCCTTTAACAAAGATTGGCCTACCCTCTCTTGATTTCACAAGAACATTAGCAAAGGTATTGCCATCATAGAAGGTAGATGCATACCAATTAGCCACACCTGGAACTACATCTTCCGGCTTATTCACGTAAGGCACCGACTTAGTGACCGGTGTCTCACAAGCGGCAAGAGTAGCAGCAGCTACGCTAAATCCTAAAAATTTCAAGAAGTCTCTCCTGGAGTGAGAGGTCTTATCTAACTTAGAATCGCTCAAAAAGTCTTCAACAGGAATTTCTGAAGTAAACTCTTTATCTCTATTCTCAACGAATTCAGGAGTTTCGTGAAGCTCCTCGATTCCTTTCCAATATTTAGTGTTTGAACTCATAGACAAAACTAAATTTGCTTTTTAATAATGACATTTAGCACATTCCCAACCACCTAGTTCTCGTACTGTGATTTTTTCATCATCTAAGTACTTCTTGTAAATGTCGGATCGTTTTTTCAATCTTCTGTGAATTTCTTCGTAATAAGAAACTTTACCTGGATCTTGATCCAAATCGGCTCCCACAGCAACCGCAGTATTGTTATGGCACTCGATACACCACCCCATAGTCAAGGTTGGACGAGTTAATTGATTTTCCGGAATATCTCCAACTGGCTTTAACTCACTTGCCTTAGCAATTCGAGCAGTCGTCATTTTCTCAACTGGACCATGGCAATTCTGACACTCCAAACCACCTACATTTACGTGTTGAGAGTGATTGAAGTAAACATGATCTGGCAATACATATACTCTATTCCAAGCAATTGCCTGAGACTCTCCTGTGTATTCAACACCATCAAACCCTGCCATTTCTCTTAGATATTCTACACTTTTCTTTCCTTCTTCAGAGGCCCCTTCAATAGAACGGTGACAATTCATACACACATTCATCGTTGGAATACCTGCATGTTTTGAATCGGAAGCTGAATTGTGACAATACTGACAATCAATTCCGTTAATCTCTGCATGAATGTTGTGCGAGAATGCAGACACTGGCTGTGGCGGATTGTAGTCCTCATACACACCAATACCTTTCAACCATCCGTAAGACACTACCAATAAAGAAAACAAAGCAACCACTCCAATAGCAGCTGTTAATCCTTGATTTTCTTTAGCCCATGCCTTTAAGATATCTCCGTAGGTTTCTTTTTGACCATCATCTTCACCAGTCTGTACTTTCTGAACTTGTCTTAACTGACGACGAACACCCGCTGCTGCAAATATCACTACCAACAAAACACCACCTAAGATGAACCACCAGTAAGACATACCGCCTTCTTCTTCGCCCTCTGTTCCTCCAGCACCTCCGCCAGAACCACCCTCATCACCGGAAGGCTCAACGTAATTATCTACGTAATCAAAGATGGCATCAATATCAGCGTCAGTTAAAGATGGAAATGCCTTCATTGCAGATCCTTCTTTGGCAGCAACAGTGGCAGCATAAGGACTAACAGCTACCGCATCTTCCCAGTTTCTTACCCAAGTGTAAATTAAAGACGCATCTCCAGTAGCCTCTTCCCACTGAGCCTTAGTTCCTCTTAGCTTAGGACCAATGACTTTTTTATCGGGATGGTGACATGACTTACAGTTTGTCTCGAACAACTCCTGGCCTTGTGCAGACGCTTCAGACATCCCGGCAACAAAGAAAAGCAGCGTTAACATCACCGTGATCAAAACCCTACCTTTTCCAACAAAATGACCTCTCATATTTCTAATTTTTCTCAAGTCGACTTAGTAAATCTAGTATACAGATTTGGGGCAAAAATAGTAGAATGTCCGAGTAATGATAGGCAGCATGACATAAAAATGACAATTCATTATCTAATTTATAATCATTCTAAATAAGGGTGTTGTCGTTTATCTTCGAAATCAAATAATTAGACTTTACAAACAAATAATTGCAAGGTATTCCCAGCCAATAAAACCAAGCATCTGATTCAACCGAGACTCCGTACACTTGAAAATAATAATTGGTATTTGTGCGAACTGATTTTATTGGCACAATTTTTAATAGTTTTGACGTGTGAAAGCAATCTTATTTACCCTACTAGTGAGCTTGAGTGGTCAGCTTTTGGCTCAAAAAGACAGTACAGATCGTTCATGGATGCTATACCCGTCCCAGAAGGTGAGTCCGGACACAAGTGCACTTATGACCTCTCAACCGTCTGATGTCTTTGAAGGTGTTAACGACAGTTCTGTTTATTTTGACCCGAGCACATCTTTGGATTTCAACAGTTCAAAAAAAGGTCAGGTCACTGTAGCGAAAGACGGAAGAATTGATGCCTTGACTGAGTTTTTGGCTACGCCAAAAGAGAGCAAACCAGTTCAAATTGACGGGTTCAGAATTCAAATTTTCTTTGATCAAGACAGGAATAAAGTTTTGGGTGAAAAGACACGTTTTTTAAGTATGACGAGTGACACTAAAGCCTATATGGAATGGGATGCGCCCAACCACTATGTGAGAGTTGGTAATTTTTACACCAGGCAGCAAGCATTGGCTTATATTGAAAAATTAAAAGGGGCTTTCCCTTCGGCCACCGTGGTTAAGAGTAAAATTGATTTGCCAGAGTTTGACTAATTTTTTCTCAGGTTTTGATAAGGATTTCGCACCTGGTTATATTAGCCATTTTTCTTTCAGGATGTCAAGATAAATCCGGCACTGACAAAACTGACATTTCCAAGCAAACACAAACCACAGCCGATTCTGTTAGTTTAGATAATGACACAACGGCATCTAATTATACAGAACGTGACACCGTGGTGCCCTATGCATACACAAGTTATTATGAGTTTGATAAAGATCAATTTCCAAAATTTGACAAGGATAATCCAGCCACCATCAAACCAAATGAATTCTTATTGGATTTATATCAGGGTCAACATGCACCCAGGGGGAATCCTGAGGTCGATTCAATTAAAACACTTCTTCCTGTAGATATCAATCCCATCTCAACTCAGTATTTCAAACCTTTAGAAGTCTTGAGCTTATTATTTCGTGCGCGGACTACCCGTATTTTTTCCGATTCAGGCGACCCTACTGAAGTAATTTATTGGAATTGTCCATCGTGTGAAAAGCAGGAAATTCTTTATGCCAACCATGGTCATTGGGGCAGACAATTCCCTGGAGACAAATCCAATATGACCATGCTCACAGCGGCCTATCATTTTACAGCAAGCAATAAAACTTTTAAACTCTTAAGTTTCGCTACATATACGGACGGGTTCGAATTAGATTTTAATGGTAGATTTATTGGTGCCATCATGGGACTGGCACTTTTCGAGGAAAC
This sequence comes from Bacteroidia bacterium, assembly GCA_030433115.1. GTDB lineage: Bacteria > Bacteroidota > Bacteroidia > Flavobacteriales_D > JAUILH01 > JAUILH01. The sequence continues at coordinate 63,304 of JAUILH010000005.1, forward strand.
AAATGGTGTTTGGAACCTGGTTGATTTTATTCCCGCAATTAACTCTTTTGGATCTTTTAATTCATACATCAATCCTCTTGTGAGAGTGGAACATGATAACATTTTCTTGATCTACAATACCTACAATGGGGGAGCTGGTGGACCCTATGGTGATTCTGATGAAATATTGTGGTTTAATGAAAATGAAAAAACGTTTAAATCTGTTGCAAAACGGGACTTTTTGTCACTTTACAATGTCCGATTTGCGGAGTGGAGTTCTTACTATGCTTTTGAGGTTTCTAAAAGTTCCACCTGTCCCGATATGATTATTGAAACCTCAGGCTACTATATTGGAAAAGTAATGGATGATGAAGACAATATGTACCTGTTTGATGATGCTCCTGAAAAGTTTTTGGAAGCTTGTAGAGAAACGGACAAGCTAGAAGCACCTTTTAAGTTTACACTGACAAGAAGATTTTCTCTTGAAAATAATGCATATGTTGAAAAGGAGGTCACTCTGGATAAATCACCGTTGATAGGCAGGTGGAAAAGTCGCGATTAAATACCGTACATAATGGTCCCAATCAGGAAGTAAATAAAAAGCCCTAGTACATCATTCACAGTCGTTATAAACGGTCCGGTTGCAAGTGCTGGATCAATCTTATATTTATCAAGCACCAATGGGATAAATGTACCGGCGATGGCAGCAAAAATAATGACGCTGAACAAGGCCAGACTCACCGTCCACGCCAAACTTTGCTCATTTCCTACAATGAAATTATAGCCAAATATGACTGACGCACAGATCAAGCCGTTAAAAAGCGCCACTAAAGTTTCTTTGCCTATCCTCCCTAAAATTCCTCTGAAAACAATGCTGTTATTGGCAAGCCCTTGCACCACGATTGCAGATGACTGTACACCCACATTTCCACCCATGGCAGCCACCAAAGGAATGAAATATGCCAGTTCCGGTTTTAACTGAATCTGAGATTCATACTTGGCGATTACTTCCGCACCGAGCACACCTCCAACCATGCCAATAAGCAACCAGGGCAGTCTGGCTTTCGACATACTCCAAACCGAATCGTGCGATTCAACTTTATCTGATAATCCGGACGCCATCTGATAATCCTTTTCGGCCTCTTCTTTGATCACGTCTATCACATCATCAATGGTAATTCTACCAATCAGTCTGTTTTTATCATCAACAACCGGAAGTACAACCAGGTCGTATTTTTCCATGATTTTAGCAACTTCCTCATTGCTCGCATCTGCCTCCACTGAAATCACACCATCCATATAAATCTCCGAAATGGGAGAATTTGGGGACGCGAACAACATGCTTTTGAGCGACAAGGTTCCTTTGAGCTCAGAATTATCGTCTATGACATAAATGGAGTAAACCTTATCAATGTCCTGAGCCTGCTTGCGCATGTGAATCACACATCTGTTAACTGGCCAATTGATGTTTACAGCGATAAACTCTTTTGCCATGAGTCCACCCGCACTGTCCTCCTCATACCCCAAAAGGTCTGAAATGTCACTTGAATGCGACTTATCTTCGAGTTGGGAAATAACTTCTGCTTGTTGATCATCTGGCAATTCTGCAATTACATCTGCCGCATCATCTGTTTCCAGAATGTCTACATAATCTGCGATTTGCTCGGCGCTTAAATCTTCCAGGACGCGCTCCAGTACATCTTCGTCTAAGTGGGTCAAAGTTTCTGCGGCCACTTCTTCCGGTAAAACACCGTATACGAAATTGGCTTCATACTCTCCTAAACGGTCTAAAATTTCCGCAATATCTGCTGGATGAATCGCTTCTGTGAGAAGCTTCACTGACTGGACATCTTGCCTCTCAATTGCGTGAGAGAGGTCCTCTAGGTACGATTTGGTTAACTCGAAAGACACTCGGTTCAGGATCCATTTTCAGTTGGCACCCACTGGATGCAGTTGGTTTAGTTAGCGGCAAAAGTAATGATTTGAATGCGGTTGGCAAGTGTGCCTTACAAAAGATTTGACCTGATTTGCGTTAAGCTTTCTTTAAGCTCGTTCAGAATTTCGGGTGTAATGTTAAAATAGTGAGGTGTTTGAAGGACGTCTGACTGCACCATTTCTCCACCAGGTTTATATTCAATTTTGTCGAGTATCGATTTAATTTTCCGGAAATCCGTGTTGAAAGACAGTTCAGCATCCGACACCTGATCACTTTGGTAAGACAACAAGGTTTCCATGTAGTGAGGCGCTGTACCAAAAAAGCTATTCATATCGGTGTTTGCCTTGTCTTCATAATTCATGGCTAGCTGATACAGAATCTCCAAAAAGGCGCCGGTATGCATCAGTGCCTCATTCTCACTCGATGGAGGCAGGGCTTCATAGGCAAAATATAAATCAGCTAAAACGGCATCAATGCTATCTTGTTTTCCAGCACCATTTGCCAAACGAATCTGGTAATCTTTGGTAGAAAAATCGACTTCTGCCACCTTTTCAAATTCCCGAACCATGCCTACGCGTTTATCCGTTCCCTGATCATCAGCGTGCATGGCTAAATCCGCTAGAATAATGCCCGACAAGAGGGTTCCCTTAAAAGAGACTGAACTCAATGGCACACTAAACGCTTCCGGGTTCAAGGCATCTCGAAATTTATAGGTCATTTGAAACGGGCTTTGCAACGGTGCTATGTAAGGTTCATCTTCTTGTGACCCGTCATTCTTGATAATCGGCTCTTTCTCATTCCCTCTGTTTGCGTAGGCCTCAAAAACGTCATTCACTTCTTCAAAACGTTTTTTGGAATAATCCAGGTTCCAGCCCATTTGACGAATATCTGCCTGGTAGGTGGCAATGCCCATGGCGTCCTGAAAAATACTGGCGTCAAAATCGGAGAGTTTCTCCACCATGTCCATATCAACATATAAAGCCAAGGATTTACCTGAAGGAATGCCTCTGGTATCAATCATTAAAAATTTGTTGTAAAAGCCATCCTTAGTGTATTCTACTTTGTAGCGTGCCCCATTGTCAAGTTTGACCTTGTACTTGCCATTGGACGACACCAAAGAATAGCGTTCATCCGTATCCATGTTCACCACATTTACCTGAGACACTTTAAGCTCCTTCTGGGTTTTGTAATGCAGCATTTTGCCTGTCACTTTTACCTGGGCGGTTAGCAAAGTGCAGATCATGACAAAGCTTATGGTGGTAAATAGTCTCATAATGGGTTGGCATTAAGGTACGCAAAAAGTGTGAAGAGGTTACGCCGGATTTCCTAAAGGCAAGAATTGAGCCATAAACGATGGTTTTCAGGACACAAAATCACTGAATTCGGTGAAGGAATTCTAGTGAGGTACCAGTAAATTGCAGAATTCACAATAAATATAGAACCATATGATCTTAAAAACTGTATGTCTTAGTATTGGCTTTTCCTGTCTGGGAAGTATCGTATTCTCACAAAACACTTTCCCTACCAACGGCAACGTAGGAATTGGCACTACTTCACCAAGTGAGCGCTTAGATGTGAACGGGAATTTAATCGTGGATAGCTGCCTCATAGTAAAAGATTCAGTTCATTTCCAGAATAGCATGGTGGTGGAGATGGAAACCCGTTTAAAAGATCGTCTTGTGGTTGACCAGGATGCCCTCTTCAATGGTGAATCGACTTTTGGAGGCAATGCAGAAGCGCAGAGTGATTTGAAAATTTTGGGTACCACTAAAATGAAGGGCAATGCCTTTGTGGAGGGAAATTTTAAGTTCAAGGGACTTGCAGACCAGAATTTGTCGGAAGATCGTTTTGCCATGATCAATCCAAACGGGAAAGTTAAGTCCATGGAATATAGAGATTTTATATCCTCCATTTATGAATATGTGCCGTGTATTCCGCTGAGTGATGGCACTACACAAGCCATTTTACCTCCGGTTTGGAATCATTTAAGCAAACCCAATTATGGCGTGTTGTATGTGGGTGCGCCTTGTCCTTCCAGGGTAGGTATAGAAACTGATGATCCTTTGACCACATTGGATGTACGTGGGCGGATTCACACCAACGAATCCATGGTAATTAACCGAGGGAACTTCTTTAGTTTGAATGCCAACACTTTATTTCAAATTAATGGAGGGAGCAGTGGCTTGAATTTTTTCGAGTTCGGGAATGCGGATGGCATTTCTCTTGAGATGACTTCTTCCGGAGCCATCATCCATGAAGCCAATACGGCCACAACACCTGCCTATCATATTACCAATGTGGCTTCAGAGGGGACAGGATTGTCCATTACTTCCGGAGCGGGCGCGGCAGCAAGCAACGAATATGCGGCTTTCTCCATCAGTACTTTTGACGGCACTACGCCACGAGAGATTTTTAAGGTCAATGGCAAATCCGGGATCACCTATGCCAGAGAAATTAAGGTGGATTTAAACCAGTGGCCGGATTATGTATTTGAGGAAGGCTATGAATTAATGTCCTTAGATGAGGTAGAAGCGTACATCAAAAAGAACGGACATTTGCCGGGTGTTCCGAGTGCTGAGGAAGTGGAGAGCGAGGGCATTGGCGTGGGAGAAACGGATAAGATTTTACTCCAGAAAATGGAAGAAATGACTTTGTATATGATTGAACTGCAAAAGCAAAATGAGGCTTTGAAAAAGGAAATTGAGATATTGAAAAAGAGATGAGAATAATTACTATTATTTTATTGGGGACTCTTGTGGGATTATTGTCTTGCAAGAAATATGACGAGGGCAGAAACCTCTCATTAAGGTCAAAAAACAGAAGAATTGCTGGGATTTGGAGAATCGATACATACACAATAGATGGTGCAGATTCTTTAGCTGCTAAAAATTTTGAAACGCAAGACTACATGTTTGGTCTTAAAAAATGTGGAGGACGGCTGAGAGGCTGTTTTTGTCCAACGTGCACCTATGGTCGATCTCGATGGGAAATAAAACCTTCTCGAGACAATTACATGAGATTCCTGGACATCCCACCAATATCACCTTTTAATCATACCAATAAAACCTCAGCTTACGTATCAAGTTTATGGGAAATAAAACGTTTAACCAATAGTGAAATGGTCTTGGAATCATTGCCTTCATATTCAAAAAGGGTGATTATAACACTTTCTAAAATAAACGACGACAAACCATGTATAGAAGGAGATTAATATTGTTTTTTGGAGTTATGCTCATGATTTGTGTAACTGATTGCACTAAATACCCTGAGGGACCTGCAATTTCCTTGAGAACAAAAACAAACCGAATCGCTGGAGTTTGGTTCATTCAAAAATATGAAATTGATGGGGTTGACTCATTGCAACACATGGGATTCGAGACTCATGAATATGTATTTGGGGATAAATCATGCGCACAATCTGTGGCTGGAAGAAATTGCTTGAGTTGCAGTGGGGATGGGGAATGGTATTTCCCAGGGGGGAAAAGAGACCGCATCTCATTCATCTTTTTTGCCAGCCCTTCTCCGTTTTCCTATGCCTATGATATTGACCCTCAATTATCTTCAAGAGTATGGCTAATAAAAAAACTAAAAAACAAGGAAATGATTCTTGAGACTAAACCTGAAAACACAAGTAAAACTATTCGCATAACCTTAGTGAAGTTTAACAATAAAAGACCATGCGCATAATCATTATATCATCAACACTCATCATATTAGGCATTAGTGCCTGTACTAAATAC
>JAUILH010000135.1 GCA_030433115.1 Bacteroidia bacterium
GCCAGTGAGCATACCGTTCCTGTTAACCACTCTGTGCGCAGGAATCCCCTGTTCTTTATGAGAGGCATTCATGGCCCAACCCACCATTCTGGCAGACCTGGCAATTCCCAAATATTTAGCAATGGCACCGTATGAACTAACGCGTCCTTCGGGTATGAGCTTAACCACTTCAAACACATCTTTGAAGAAGTCTTTATGCTTTTCTGATAAAGGCCTTGTTTTACTCATGTATTTGAAATTTGCAGTATTTGATGTGCTTTCCAAGTTCTAACCACATTTCCTCGTAATATGTTCGAATATTGAGGATTTCGGCCGTATCGGCATCCAGGTTTTTGATGGCTTCTCCGTAAAGGTCCCAGGTGCTAAATGAGCAATTATACTGTTCATCATTAATTTGCTCCAGGGTATATTCAAACAATAAATCACTGTCTGTTTTTAAATGGACCAGACCACCTGGCTTCATGATTTTACGGTACCTACTAATAAACAGTGGTGATGTCAGTCTCTTTCTTTCCTTTTTCCTCTGGGGATCAGAGAATGTCAGCCAGATTTCTGACACTTCATTCGGACCGAATAGATGTTCGATGAAATCAATTCTGGTTCTCAAAAAGCCAACATTGTTTATGCCTTCTTCTAAAGCAGTTTTGGCACCACGCCACATACGGTGTCCTTTGATGTCTACTCCAAGGAAATTCTTATCCGGATATTTTTTTGCCAGTCCAACTGCATATTCACCCTTGCCACAACCTAACTCAACAATGATTGGTTTGTCATTCTTGAAAAAATTAGCGTGCCATCGCCCCTTCAAAGGCACAGAATCTTTCATGATGTCCTCCATTTTAGGTTGAACAACATGTGGAAAGGTGTCCATTTCTGCCCATTGAGCGATCTTATTTTTTGCCATTTTGACTGGAAATCATACAAAAATACTAAGCTCCTGGAATTTCAGGGTGTTTTGAGCTGAAGTTTCGTTAATTTGTTGTGTGCCAAAGAGAATTATATATGGCGTGCTAGACTGGGGCTTGGGTCATGCCAGTCGGTCAGTCCCGATAATAAGGGAATTGCTGGCACAGGGTTGTGAGGTAGTGATAGCGAGTAGTGGTGGTGCGCTACACTATCTCAGATTGGAATTTGAGGAACTCACTTTTATCCCATTACCAGACTTAAATGTGGTTTATTCGAAGAGTGAACGTCCGGGGAATTGGCGTTTTATCTTAAAGGGAGTTTTGAACTATCCTAAACTCAAAAAATATGTTTCGGCATGTGAAAATGTCATTACAGAATACCTTGATGCGAAACAAGTAGACGCAATTTTGTCTGATGGACATTTTGGCGTGAGATCAACTGAAGTGAAGAGCATTATTCTGAGTCACCAGCTAAATTTGAAGACACGCTTGTTTGGGAAACAAATCAATCAATACAATCAGCAATTTTTAGAACGTTTCGATGAAATTTGGGTGCCGGATTTCAAGGGAAATGAGTCTCTGGCAGGTGAACTCTCTGAGAACTACTCTTTTCAAAATGTTCGATATATTGGTCCAATAACGGCTTACGTAAATTTGAAACAATCGGATTCAGGCAAAAAACATCTGTTGATTTTATTGTCGGGACCAGAACCGCAAAGGCAGATTTTACAAGACAAGATTCATGGTCAATTGGTGGAACAACCTGATCATTTTGCAGAGTGGCAAATAGATTTCGTTTCTGGTAGTAGCAATGCTTCTGACATAAATATATCGGGCGTGAATCATCATTTGGTGATGAATTCAAAGGCGCTCAATGCATTGATTTGTAAGTCGGATCTGGTAATCTGTAGATCAGGTTATTCCAGTGTTATGGATTTGGTAGCTCTTGGGAAGCAAGCTGTGTTGATTCCTACACCCGGTCAGGGTGAACAGGAATATCTGGCTCAATATCATATGGAAAAAGGGCGATTTAATAGCGTGCCTCAACGTGAGTTTCAACTAGCTGCAATTCTTGAAAATTCGTTAAATGTATCAGCAAATTTCAAACCTAAAACTAATTCTGTGGGGGCGCAGATCACTCAATTTCTAAGTTCACTTTAAGATACTATTTAGACAAAACCTGCGTTATTTTAGTGAATGAAGTGGCCGGTCTTCATATGTGCATTTTTTATTGGGATAGGAGGATTCGCTCAGAAGTCGTCTATTCTTTTCGTTGTTAACGAATCTTTTCCCGTCTCTCATTCCAAAATATCCTATAAAATCATTGGAAATAGTGAATTTGAAGCGGACAGCATTAGCACTGGAATTTTGAATAATCTCTTACAATTCACCTTTCTTAACGTTGATTCAAATCATTACCAAATTGATAAGACTTTGGCATCAAAAACCGGGGTGAATCCGGAGAGTTTGTATCGGTTTAACGACTTTGAATCGCATAGCAGTCCTTTTTCAAGACCGAATTTCGCCAACTTTAAAGCATTTGTCGGTCAGGATTACGACTATATCATCTTTTTAAATAAGGTAGATATATTACGTGAAATGAAGCGGTCGAAATTAAGATTTTGGTTCAGTGTTTTCTCAGGTGAAGGCACTGAATTGATGAGCACCAAACACGTTGCCAGGTATAATTTATCGGGAAATATGTCGGCATTTGAATTGCTTCAAAATTTAGCAAGACCAGCGGAGGATTTTGAGGAACGTATGCTGAATACTTTGGACATGCATAAAATGGAAGGCAAGGTCAACAGCACCTTTGAGGGAGGGAGTTATACTGGACATTACAGAAATTGGCAACAGGGTCAAATCACTTTGTTGACAGGTGATACACTTTTTGGTGAGGTGAAATACATGGATCCCTACAAAATCAATTTTAGACGAAATGAATCCGCAGATTCAAGAATGTTGTTGTCTAACCAGATAGATCGCATTCACATTGGAGACTATCATTATAGAAGTTTGTTTATTCATCAAATTCCCGGAAACCTTGGAAAGCATGCCATTCTGAGAGTGTTGAGTGAGGGCAAGGTTTGTTTATACAGATTAGGGGAAAATGAAATGAGTAAATTCTTTATTTGTGCGGACGAGACTCAAAACAGAGTTCACTTAACTCCCGACAAACGTAAGATTACAAACCCTAAAACGGTGGCTCGTTTTTTTAACGAAAATGCTGATTTCTCACAGAAAGTATATAATAGAGATTTTGGCATTCGAGACCTTCAGAAATTGGTGTTTTTATACAACCAGTAAGTTACAACCCCTCATTTGACTGTTGTCTAGTCGACCCTGGACCTCAAATCTGCCGTCGTTTCCCAGTCTACCCAAATCGTCTGTGGCGATGAACGAGCAGCTGTAAATGTTCGCTAAGTCAATGACATTGACCGCACCTCTCCCTGAGCGTTGAATATTGAACGGATCACTGGTTTCTCGAATCAGGATTCTCATCCAGGGCGGACAATTAAAAAGCCCATCACCTAATGAATACGCCTGACTCAGTAATTCGGTCATCCCATATTCCGAATAAATCGATTCGACATTAAAGCCTGTTCTCAATTTTTGGTGAAGTTCCTCTCTGGTGATCTCCTTTTTTCTCCCTTTCATGCCTCCTGTTTCCATGACGATTAAGTTAGGATGGGAGATTGAATGTACTTCAATGAAATCTAATAAGGCAAATGAAACACCAATCAACAAGGTTTGTTCGTTTTCTGAAGCCAATGTGTTGAGCACAGAGGCCAATTTTTCATGATCGTATAAATAGAAATCTGATCGATCATCACCAGATAATGCGATCAAACCTTCGGCCATATCAATGAGAGAAGAGCCGGTTCTTTCCAGATAGTTTGGGAGCAAGCAAAGGATACACATGTCCTCAGGATTTCCGATCATAGACTTGAAACAGGTTTCCCAGGAAAAGTCATAGAGTGCCTTGTGCATAACGAAATGTCTGCTGGTTTGGCTCCCTGTTGTGCCGCTACTTGAGTAAACAATATCGACTTCATTTTTGCGTCCAACCATGACTTCATGAGTTTTAAAAAAACTGATTGGCATAAAGGGAATGTCAGATAGCTGTTCTACAGAATTGGCGTCTATCCCAAGGAAGTTGATATATCGCTGGTAGACAGCGTTATTTTTTACTTGAAAATGAAATATTTCTAGCGCAATCTCGTTAAAATTGGTAGGGGTAACCCCTGATATTTTATGAATTGCTTGCGAAACTTCCATTACTTGGTGTAGATTTTGTAAATTTAACACTGAAAATGTTACCAACGAAACTAAAAATAATAGGTGGTTTTATACTAGGGACAGTTTTTTTGACTGCTTGTCCTGATCCGCCATCATATCCTGAACGACCTGAAATTGAGTTCAGCAGTTTCACTGTGGATGCCGCCGATCCTAACGTGGCCTATTTATCTATTGGTTTTACAGATGGTGATGGAGATATTGGTTTAACAGAAGGAATGGTTGATCCACCCTTTGATACAAGTAGCGCATATCATTACAACATGTTTGCGGAGTATTTGACTTATAACAGCTCAACAGACTCATGGGATTATGTGCTAGTGCCCGGGCCAGGCGGCACTTTGGATACCGTAGTTTGGCGTTTTAGAGTCCCCTACATTACTCCAGAAGGAAAAAATAAAGCACTGAAGGGCACCATACAGGTAAAACTCACCGATTGGGCAGAAAGTCCAACAGATTCGATCAAATACCGCATTAAATTGCTTGACAGAGCTCAGCAAGAGAGTAAGTGGATTGAGTCTCCAATTATCTACAATGGCGTGCCGATTCAATAGTTTAGGATGAAAGCTTTAGTCGTTTTGTTCCTTTGTATGTCTTCTTTTTGGCAGGGTGACAATCAATATTTTTCTGAGCTAAATAAAATTCAAGCTTTTACTTTGCCCCGGAAAATGACTGTTCATGCGGAGGATAAGAATATTTTTGAAAGCCAGGGGAACTACCATTCGACTTACTTTATTCTAAATCCTGAAGATAAGACATATGTGTATTACAGCATTTTTGAGGTAGGCTATTTAATGAGTGTTGGTGTGTATAAAGTAAATGACAAAGAGATCACTTTTAATGGGGATAGTGAAAAAACACATGACCTGGTCAAAGACACAGCTTTTTATTATCAATACTACAGACATTCAACCCCGCGACCATTTAAAATAGATGATGCAAAATATTTACTTTCTAGAAAGGGAATAGAATTAGTTGATTAGCTACACTTGCTTCCATCGAATCATCAAATTATGAAAGGCTACCGCCAGTCCGGCTCCAATGAACGGACCAACAACGTATACCAAAATAGCCCCGCCATTAGGCAAATCAAATGCGGATTTCCATCCAAACAAGTAAGACACAATTCTTGGTCCTAAATCTCTTGCAGGATTGATGCCACACTGAGTGATTGGCGCAATGAACATAATAATGAGACCAACGGTGAGCCCAATGAAACAAAAGCTGAGGTATTTGCTTTCAGACAGGTGTCTAACGAACAAAAAAATCATAAAAACGAGTATGAACGTACCGAATCCTTCAACAGCCATGCCTTCCCATACACTTACAGTATTTGGGTCATAAAATTCACCAAACATCTTGGCTGTGCTGCCACCACTTAATTCGCCCCGATCCCATTTCATATCGTTTTCAACGGTTTTCAACTTTTTATTAAAGATGAAAAACAGACTTACTGCCGCCAAAATGGCTCCGATCAACTGTGCCAGACTTTCCATCAAAAACCGTTTGAAAGTCATGTTCTTTTTTAAGTAGAACGCGAAAGAAACAGCTGGGTTCAGGTGAGAGTCCGACCATTTTTGAGATACAATGATTCCCAGAAACACGCCTGCTGACCACAACAAAGCAATATTGATGAGGCTAAATTCGGGGTTAATGATGGAGTAGGCGACACTTCCGCATCCAATGAATACTAAGATGAAGGTGCCAATGATTTCGCCTATGACGTACCCGAGTTTATGCTCTGTCATAAGTGAATGGGTTTTTAGTCGATGGCGGCCTTAGCTCTTGCTTTTTTCTCATCCTGATCTGCTTTATCGAACAGATACTTCAAAGATATATTAAATGTTCTACCTCTCGTAAATGAGCTGAAGAGGTATTCAGTTCCTTTAAACTCATACGTTTGATTATACTCTGGGTTTAGCAAGTTCAAAGCTGAGAATTTAACTTTAAATTGGTCGTATTCTCCAAACTTTTTCGAAACGTTGAAGCCTAGATTTGGTCGGGCATTTTCAAATACGTTGGGCGTTCCACCCACAGTTACAACAGATAGTTTTTGACCAGATACGCCAAAGTTGATGTTTGCCGACCAGTTGGTGGTGTCGTTCTCATATCTAAAAAATGCATTGATGATATAGGGTGCCTGACCAAACATTTGTCTGGTAGTTTCTGCATTTGGGTCTTGTGCCCTGATTACGACCATTTCTTTCTCTGGAATTTGAACTTGAGAGAATACATAGGTAACATTACCACCAACTGTCATGTGCGTATGTTTGTCAATTTTGATCAGGGAATCCAGACCTAACCTAAAATCAACTTCTGCACCATAAGCAATGGCCTCATCCACATTTCTCCAGGTCAATTCGGCGTTGGCAGCTTCCGGGTTAAATGCACGTTCAATTGGGTTGGTAAAGTTCTTCATGAAAGCACCAACTGTGAACTTCTGAATTGGAGATGGATAGAATTCCAACCTCATGTCCAGGTTGTCAATCAATGTCCTGTCAAGATTTCTATTACCCACAAATACGTTTCCACCAACGAAATCGAAAGAAGAGAAAGGAGCAAGCTCTCTAAAGGTAGGTCTTGCCAATGTTCTCGTGTATGCAAACCTCAACTGAATGGTGTCTTTTTTAATCTCATAGGTCCCGTTGAAGGAAGGCAACAGATCGATTTGATTGTAACCTCCTGTTGAATCAAGTAACTGTGGACTTTGACTTTGGGAGAAAATACTGTCGGCTTCTACTCTGGCGCCTGCCACAATTCTCAATTTTTCGGTGGCATAGAAATCAGCCATCAGGTACCCTGAAATGATGGTTTCATTTCCTCTGTAGCTGTTTCTTTTCTCGGTAGCATCTTGCAAGTAAATGAATCCGTTGGTGAAATCACCCGCTCTGAAGTGCTCATCAACCATGAAATCAGATACACTGCCTTCGTACTCCAAATCATTTCCGGATTGTTGCAGAAAGTCGTATCGTTTTTCACTAAATACTCTGTCTTTTTTAACATAAGATCCTCCAAATTTGAAGAGTGCCTTAAGTCCGTTCCCAGCAGAATCTTTGTAAGTTTTAAATGGCTTCTCAAAATTCACTTTCACATCCAGGTTGGACTCGTTCATGTATCTATAGAACTGTGATGGATCTGAGTATAATTGTGGCTGCAGGTCATAAAGTGTATCACCACTTGCTTGAATTGTGTAGTCATTAGTAAAGAACTTGAGTTCTGGTGTTTCCTGCTCAGAAATGGTGTAAGAGCCCACCCAGTTCATTTTCCAGTTGTCTTTAATGGTCTTAGGGTTAGCCGTGTCTTTCTTGCCTAAAACGTGCTCTCCTTTAAGTTGAGCAGTAGTTAAACCTCTTTGCTGATACATCAAGGTTCTGGTCTGAAAAAACAAATCGTTCGCATCATTGTAGTTGTTTCCTTCAAGATACCTTGTTGAGGTGATGCCGTTCTGAAAACGCGCCGTCATGAAGCCAAAAGAGTTGTATGGGTTGGTTTTTACAGACACATTTCCTAGAGCACCCCATAGCACATCTTCATTCGATTTAGTATCATCTAATTCCAGTTCCGGATTCAAAGAAGCATTTGTCACCACATCTCCAACCAAGTTGTATCTACCTTGCGAGCCATTGTCGTAGTGTGTGTAGTTTTTTCTGTAAGACACGCCTGCAATGTAACCGATCTTTGGGTAAGCCTTGGTAGAGTCTCTTGGGTCTATTTGGTTTCCGACAGTAAATGAATAACTCTGGTTGAACAATGATGTTTTCCTAATTGGGTCGAAATCTCGGTTAAATGCTTTTCCCAGGTCATCCAAGGTCTCGTTGTCATTTAAGTAAAGGTCGTTGAGCCTGTCTGTTGAATAGCGAGCCACTGAAGTTGGAATACCTCTGTCCAATAAATCAAATCCAAGGTTATCTGTGAAACCGCCAGTTTTCTGACCTAAAAATTCGTTGTTGAAGGCACTCTGCGTATTGAATCCAAATTTAACGGAGGCTCCAACAATGAAGCTCTCAGGAAAATCCCTGGTGGTAATATCTACCAATCCACCTGTAAAACTTGCCGGAAGATCTGGTGTGAAAGACTTGTAAATGGTGAGTTTGTCAACTAGGTTAGTAGGAAACAAATCCATTTGAACTGAGTTTCTATTTGGATCTAATCCAGGTACTTCTGCACCGTTCACTGTAGTTTTACTATATCTATCACTGAGTCCTCTAACGAAAACATATTTGCCTCCCTGAACACTGACGCCACTGGCTTTCCCGGCGGCTCCTGCAACAGTGGATACATCCTGGTTTTTCATGTCATCACTACTCATGCCGGTGGTGGTTCCCCCTTGATCTTTTTCATCGCCTATGGTGGCAACTGCTCCACCCACTTCTGCAGTACCTTTAATTGTAATGCCACTAACCAATGATTTATCCTGTAATTTGAAGTTGACAGAAATAATGGCGCCTGCTTGAAGATTGATCTTAATTGAGTCATCTTTGTATCCGACATAAGAACAATAGACGTACTGCTCTCCTGCTTTTAACTTTAAGGTGTAACTCCCGTCAAAATCTGTGGCTCTTTGCACAGATTTATCTTTGTTGTAAACCCTAACCCCCATCAAAGGTTCGTTGTCTTCAGAATCAAGAACAACCCCCCTTACAGTTCCAGTTTGGGCAAATGAAATGGAGGTGAAGATGAGTAGTGATAAAGTGACGAATAAACGCATGCGATTTTTTTTTGCAAAGGTCAATTTACGGTTCGAGATACCTTTTAATTGTTGGTTATTTTAATGTTAAGTGAGTGTGAAGCAGGTTACTTCCAGATGGTTCCCTTGTCAGAAGATTCGGTCATGGCAGTAGTAGTATGAAGCATTTTTTCTCTGAGTTTGAAATCGACAGTGGTCACCGTATTGGCTTGAAGATTAACTCTCACTGAATCTTCTGCATAGCCTACATAACTTACATAAATATACTGCTCACCTTCTTTGAGCTCTAAAGCATACTTCCCATCAAAGCTGGTCATTTTTTTTGCACCATCAACTTTGCTGTAAATTCTTACACCAGCCAAAGGTTCATTATCATTCATATCTTGAATGCGACCTTGAACAGTTCCTGTTTGTGAGAACACAAAGGATGAGGTGATGAGTAGTGCTAAAGTGGCAATTATGCGCATGCTTATTTTTTTTACAAAGGTCAGTTTACTCTGTAATGAGGCTTTTAATTTGCAGTTATTTTAATGTTAAGAGAATGTCAATCGACTTAACATTAAATTAAACTACTGAGCAGCCTTTTAGTATTGTTGAGTTTAACTTGTCTTAGTTGAACAACTTAGCCCAAGATGCCCAGTTTGATCCAGAAGGATCGAAAGCACCTTGATAAGTTACGTTAGTAAACCAGGCGTCAGTTGGCGCAACACCACCACTTACATTAGCGCTGTTCGAAGGAACAGGGTTTAATGGTGTGTATACAATTCCAGGATCAGCTACAGAGTTACCCCAGGTTAAGAAGTCGGCCTGGAAAGTAGTTTCTTCACTGGCAGAACCACCAGATACTTTGAACAAGTCAGCAGCAGTAGCTGCAGTTCCTGCAACAACAACATCAAAGAATACGTTGTTAGCGAAAGACAGATCATTGTTCACATATCTGTTGTAAGAATCTTCACCAGAAGCTAGCTTCTCAATGTCGATACCTTTTTCCTGATTCATGAAGATAGAGTTGTGGTAGTGTCCACCAGCATTATCTCTCATGGTGATCAATCTCTTACCAGCACCAATACCTCTACCAATGTAAGTCATGTTGTAGAACGTAGGGATGGCATATGGTGCTCCGTCTTCAGGAGTAGTACCACCATCGTGCTCACCAATTCTGTCACCATCGTTAGGATCCTGGTAAACCAACCCGAACTGTACGTTACCTCTCCAACCTTCATCATAATCAATGGCATCATCACCACAGTAAGATACTACTACGTTTTTCATGTTGGCAGTACCACCGAAGAATTCAATTCCATCATCAGCGTTAGCGATTACCTCAACGTGGTTGATCGTAGTACCAGAACCAACACCGCCTAGTGTAAAACCATTGATTTCATTACCAGCACCAATGTCGGTACCACCGTGACGGATAGATACGTATTCAATTGTACCAGAGTTGTCAGTGTCATCTGAACCACCATACAATGCTCTAGTTTCTGAAGTCGGTATGCCTTCTATGATTGATTCTCCCGGAGAAGAGTTCAGAGTAGCATTGCCCAAAATGATCAAACCACCCCATAAACCTCTTGCGGTATTTGGTAAACTTCCGTTGTCAGATTCTGAAGTAAAGATTATTGGATTTGTTGCGGTACCTTGGGCAAAGATTTTTCCGCCTCTCGCAACGATTAATGCAGAAGCATTCTCTCCCTGTCCAGATTTACCTTTTATGACAGTTCCCGGCTGAATGGTGAGTGTTTGTCCGTGATTTACGAAAACCAATCCATTGAGAACATAGGTCCTGGTACCAAGCATAGTGTAATTGCCTATTCCGCCACTCATATCGGTTAATTCGCAAATGGTGTCGCCGTTCACAACCGCACAGGTCTGTGTATACGGGTCGGGCAAGCAGTTCACGCAATAGTCGCAGCTCCCATCATCAATTTTAGCCTCCGGATTGTAATTATCGGCATCTGGGTCGGTACAGCCCTGCTTCTTTCTACAAGAGCTGACAGCAATTAAGGATATAATTACGGAGAATACGAGTGGTATTTTCATGCTCGGTTTCTTAGAAGGAAAATAAAAATAAAAAAGGCTGCCCGATACGAGCAGCCTTTTAGTATTGTTGAGTTTAACTTGTCTTAGTTGAATAACTTAGCCCAAGATGCCCAGTTTGATCCAGAAGGATCGAAAGCACCTTGATAAGTTACGTTAGTAAACCAGGCGTCAGTTGGCGCAACACCACCACTTACATTA
>JAUILH010000257.1 GCA_030433115.1 Bacteroidia bacterium
CTCAGCAATCATATCTAAGAGATCCTGAGTACCTAAATTGTCGTAAGCTTCCGGATCTACACCCCGATCATAGGGCATCGCATCACCAGAAAGCAATTCATTTTTAAAAAAGCTCTTCTTATAATTTTTCAATGCTGTATTGATCATAATTCTTCTCAACCAATACTCAAAAGAACCTGAAAAATTAAACTGATCCAGCTTTTTAAAAGCCTTAATGAATCCATCTTGTAAGATATCTTCTGCTTCCAATCTGTGTCTACAATATCTACGACATACAGCCAGCATCTTTCCGGAATACCGCCGAAATAGTTCCTCTTGACAGGCCCTATCCTGTTGCAGACAACCTTGTATGAGGTCTTCTATAGACACAAATAATCGATTCTACGCGTTATGAATCACATTAATGACACCCTGAGTTCTGAAAATGCTGCCTGAGAATGAATTAGTTAAGCACTTTTTACTCAGTCCCTTACCAATCAAAGGCGTCGATAGCTGATATCTCTGCTTTGATCAACTGAGTTTAACCATCAAGCATCCTCCAAATTACCCATTTTATCCCAAAAAATAGGCCATTCGTCACCACATAGACATTTAAGTAGGCAGAACACTCCAACTATGCCTTTCTAAGAGGTTTTGTAATATAAAAGACCCATACCGTCAGTGCCAAAAGAAACACAGCCACGGCCTGATGTAATATGCCTAATGCCACTGGAATATGCCCCTTACAATTGATGACCGTCCAGATCCCTAGAACGACTTGTAGTCCGACAAACGAGAGCAACGCCAGACCTGACTTTCTATCCAAACCGATGGAAGAACGCCAAAATTTAGTAAACAAGAAAATGGCAAAAATGAAAACGATATAGGCCACGCCTCTATGCAAAAACTGGATGAGCGCAGGAAAAAAGGTATTCTTATCATACTCCAATAAATGCTGCCATTTCCATTCTCCTATATCGGTCAACACGGTAGGTAAAATCTCTCCATTCATATCTGGCCAGGTGGGAAACACCAAACCTGTCTTTGCGCCAGACATAATACCTCCCAGCATTATCTGAATCGACAAAATCACCAGAAAATAAATCACCATTGAATGCGAAATGCTAGACCGACCTCGTCCATCAGGCCACCAATAGCCATATACAATCCAAGCCATGTAAGCAAAAACAATAAGCGCTAAAGATAAGTGCCATGTGAGTTTATAGGCATTGACCCATGGACGCTCAATCAACCCACTAGCGACCATAATCCAACCAAAAATTGCCACTATCATTGTTAGTCCGACCAATACCAAAAGTTGTCGAATCAGCCTTTTCGAAAGCCAACCTTTGAAAACAAAAAAGAGAAATGGGAACAAAAAAACAAAACCCATCATTCGTGCCCAGAGACGATGGAAATACTCCCAGAAATAGATGAATTTAAACTCCTTCATGCCCATCCCAGCATTGATCTTTTCGTATTGAGGAGTCGCTTTGTATTTCTCAAACTCTAATTCCCAGGCAGACTCAGAAAGTGGAGGAATGGTACCCGTAACAATTTCCCATTTTGTAATGGACAAACCACTACCCGTCAACCGTGTCACTCCTCCAATAAATATCTGGAAGAAAAGCATCACCAATCCTGCCAACAACCAATATTTCACGAAGCCATTCATACCTCAAAGATAGCTTGAGGAAAGGACTTGAATTTCTCCATTCACATCCCTTATGATAATTTATATTTTAATTAAATAATAAAAACACATCATCATAAGTCCTGTGGAATAGTGAGTAAATTTTGTGTGAAAATCTATGAAACACCATTCCTATCACCATATTAACTATGTTGTGGAAAAGAGGAGACAGTTAAGTCATTAAATATCAACGTATCAGAACGGTTTTCCACAAATCCACACCCCATGGTCGTAAGGAAGTGTTGTAAATAACTTTTTTGCTCTGTGCTTCAAATATAGGTGGACAAAGATTGTCAGTAAGTAGTACATAACTGACACATATATGAATATTATTTATATGTCTTTATTGATTATGATTTTTTCCACAAAAGATGAAAATATAGTGTTGATAAATCTTCTTATAA
>JAUILH010000136.1 GCA_030433115.1 Bacteroidia bacterium
TATGATAGAATCATATTGTGGAAGGTCATTGAAACAAGGGGAGGAAGCCTGATATGTATAGTTTTTAGGGATGGTTAATGGCCCTTTATGCCAGGTCAATGAGAAGTTCAATGACTTATCAAAAATGCTGTCTTCCGGATGTTCTTTGACCAATTCTCGGTTGGTAAGTAGCCACTCTAGAGAAGGATCTGGCTCTATTCTTAGTGCATTAAATACTTCATTGAAAATCGCTTCTTTGAAAGCTTTATTGTTGGTTAAAAAGAGTTCTTTAATCACGGGCGTGCATCTTGTGAAACTTCCACGTCCCGCATAATTGTTGATGCCAAATGACTCACCTGTTTTTCCATTTCTTATTTCGGCAATAGTCCCGGAGGAGAAAGAGATGGCATAGTAATAGTGGATGAGCGTATCCTCAATGCCATCTTCATTAAAATCTTTGAGTAAAGTATCCGGTTTGACTTCCGCATCCTCAAATGAATATCGATCATTGTATTGAGCATTGGTAAGTTGAACAAACATCACCAATACCAAGGTACCTAAGAGGTTTAATCTGGGTTTTATTTTAGACTTAAGAGAATTGATCACTCATCCTTCTTTTTGGACTTTTTCGTCTTCTTTTTCTTTTTCGATTTTGGTTGGGATGAGGCAGCAGCTGGTGGACTTCCTTCTAAAATCTTGAGTACGGCTTTTTTCATTTGATCGTATGGTATGTCTTCTGTGGCAAAACCATAGCCATAATTGTAATGAGTACCATCTTTCCACTCACATATAAAATGCTTCACTTTGGAAAGATCTCCAATTGTTTTTTCAGAGTGAATTTTTCTAATGACTTCACCCTTATCATCATCAATTACAAAGAATTTATAAATGGGATCGGCGAATTCCGTTGGTTTTTCAAAGTACTTCTGAGCATTTACCCGGTAACCATTCCATTCAAATTGGTCGATGATTATAGACTTGTATTTCATATAATCTTCCGGAAGTTCACCGTTTTCATACCCCACTGTCATTTTTTGAATCCACTCATCTGCTTTTTCATAGTCCTCATTCGCCACCAATGCCTTGATCAGTTTTTCATAGTATTTTGAGAACTTTCCATCCTGCGAGTCAATAATTGCACTGTAGGCATCAATGGCCTTTGGATAATTCTTAGTAACGGCATATTCCAAAACACCTATGCTTTCCATAATGTCGACATAGTACTTATCATCCTTTTGAATCAGTTTTGAGCTGACATGATATTCATCCAGCGCTTTGTTGAATTCAGCTTCCTCATGGTAAATTCTTGGAACCATATAGTAAGGGTCGCCGTGTTCGTATGGCAGGTTTCTGGCTTTGTCGAAATAGTGAATGGCAGAATCAAGCGCCTTTTTATAATAGAAGGCATAAGCCATTTCGCTGTAGATTTTTTGCCTCATTGGGGCAAGCAGTGCGGCTTTTCTGAAAGACACAATTGATTCATCGTATTTGTCCTGATAACGTAAAGCTAGACCCTTATAGAGGTGCAAATAATCCTTGTCACCATCTTTCTGAATGGCAATATCATAGAATTCAACAGCTTTTTTATCGTTTTCCAGTTGGAAGTAGGCGTAGCCAATACAATAGCAATCGAACGCGGACAACGAATCTGTTTTGTCAGAATAAGAAATCAGTCGTTTGTAATCTCTGTTTTCGTAGAGTGATTCAATGGTTTCCTGAGCGAATAAGTGGCAGCTACTAAATAGTATGAGGAGCAGAAGTGATCTCATGGACATGTTTTATAGTGTAATGTAATTTACGTAAAAAGTTACAAAAATTTGTCGGTTCAATACTCGGTCAACATGTAAACAATAAATGGGACGCCAAATCCATAGAAAACGGCAGAAATTCCGAGTGCCGGAGTCATTCGTCGGCTTAATTTACTTTCGCCCATATTGAAGTCTTTTCCAGCAGCACCAACAATGAAAACCCGAAGATAGGGTCCGGCTGCCACTAATAAGCATCCGATTCCACCAACCACTTCCAACCACGAGTTGTTCGCAGTGTGAAAGTAGTCCCGAAATAACCAGATGAATCTATAATAAACCATGGAGACGAGTCCAATACACAGGGCGATACTGAGGAGTCTTAGTTTGAGGGAGATATCTGCTTTTCTCAATACTGCGCCAAACAGCAAGCCAAGGCAAAAACCGAAAACTTCAAAGGCAAAACAGGAACTGGTCGCATATAAGGCACTCCAGCCATAGAGGTAGGTCAAAATAATAATGCCTAACGGGATGCGTAATAAAGTGAATGCCAGTCCAAGCGTGGTTCTGGCGACCTTCAGGTTATTGACTGCAAAACTAATTTGTATCACTATGGGTAGGAAAAACAACCAGTTCCACCAGTTGGGAGTAGACTCTATATTTCTGTCCTTAAGCATTAACTCATAGGAAATGATTGATACCATGGGTATCACAAACAAATAGAAAATATAGATGTTGATCAACCATTTATCAATGGTTGAAAATGATGACAGACCTTTTGAAGCATCTCTTTGTGCTGACATTAAAGGTATGGAATATCTACTACCTTTTCTAATCAGTGATAGTCTGTTCAATGCTATCGCGGTATGCAGTGTGATGATCTTCTCCCGCCTCTGGCAAAGGAATTAATTCCAATTGCTTCACCAAGGAGTCTCGCTTTACCATGAATTGTTCTAATAAGTCTTCAGGCAGCGGTTCAGATGTTGGAATATCTGCGTGAACCGGATCTACTTTTTTACCGTTGATCTCCAACCTGTAATCAAGATGTGGTCCTGTGGATATACCTGTACTGCCTACTTCACCAATCTGCTGACCTTGGACTACATGTTCACCTGCATGCACCAACATTTTCCTCAAGTGCAAATAGTAGGTCTTGATATTACCATTATGTTGGATTTTGATCGTATTTCCACCGCCACCGCCCCAACCGGCAAAAATAACGGTGCCATCCCCAACACTCACCACAGGTGTTCCTGAAGGTGCTGCATAATCTACCCCTAAATGAGGTCGTCTGTAGCCCAAAACAGGATGTAAACGGTTGTAAGAAAATCCTGAGGAAATTCGAATGTAATCCAACGGAGCCTTTAACAAGGCTTTTCTCAGACTACCTCCTTCACCATCAAAAAAGCCTTCTACGCTATCCCCAGAAGTAAACGGAATGGCATAATAGCTAGAATCATAGGTGTTTAAGACCAGGGCGTGAATGTCTCCACTGCTGATTTTTTTTCCATCCACGGAGCGCTCATCATAAATGATTTTGTAGTAATCACCCTTCTGAATGGAGAAGAAATCGACACTCCATTGGTAGGTTTGTACCACTTTCATGACCAATTCTGGTGTTAAGCCCTGATCTATAAAAGCATTCCATAAACTGGAAGTAATGACTCCGGCGGCTTCTTTGCGCTCACTATTAATGGGTTTTTGCTTTTTTTCTATCAGTACTTCTTTTTCTTCAAACGTGAATACAACGTAATCTGTGATGTTTTTTTCATAAATCAGGTGATGGGCCTTAGTGGTATCATGTTGATCGTAAAGTACGGTGTAGCGGTGACCAACAGTGATGAAGTTGAGTCCAATTAAACTGTCTTTAGCATTCACATACGCTTCATTAATCTGCACTTGATTAAGTCCGTGTGGCAACATAATGTGGCTCATGGTTTGAGCCTCTTTAACGGTATCAATGACCACTTTAAATGAGTCCAAAACAAACCCATACTCAATGGTTGGTGGTTTGGGAGGTGTGGTGTCTTTGACTACCTTGTCTTCTGAGCTCTCGGTATTGGTACCTTGCTCGTCTTCATTTCCGCAGGCACCAATAAGGAGCACGGACAACAGGGCAATGATGTGAATTGGTTTTACCATTTGTGATTGAATACGGTTTGATCTACCCATGCTTTGCCCCATTCGGCTTTTTCTTCATCCGACCATAACTCAGGAAAGAAAATGCGCTTTTGAAAACGGGGAGGGAGATATTTTTGCCAGTTTGTACCGCCAGTTGCTGGTACATCTGACTCTTCTCTAGCCATATATCTGGCTGCAGTCTTATAGTGAACTAAGGGCCAATTGATATTGACATTGACATCCAACATGCGGAGTTGTTCTTTCAGTTCTGGATTTTGACGGTCTTCCTCTGAGAACTGCAGGAATTTTTGCCACAGATTTTTGTGTTGGTAGCTCTCTGCCAATTCAATAAACTCGTCCATGTATTTTTCCTCAAAGTGCTTTAGCGTCAATGCCTTTTCCCCAGTTTCTTCAATGGTAGCACCTTGTCGCCAGTAAATATGCATCATTTGATCTTTGATGCTTTTATCCCAAAATTGGTCACGCTTAGTATGATGAACCAGGTATTTGATATCTGTGCAGGCAATTTCAATTCTCCGGTAGCTGGCTGCCTGAAATCCACTGGCTGGAAGCAAGGCCATTCTAAATCGCAGAAATTGGTCTTTATCCATGCCCGTTCTCATGATGTCGAAAGAGTGGGTGAGTGCCTCAAAATAGCGATTGATTCTTTTAATTCTTTCCACAAATAATTGGGGATCCAATTTGTCAAACCAGCCCTTGTCTTGTCCCTCAGGCGTAATGTGTCTGCCGTTATTAGCCAATTGTTCCAGCTCGTGAAGTGTGAGGTGAAAATAAAGCTCAGTGATTTGATGATAAACTATGAAAATTTGTTCATCCGGAAAATCGGTTCGCGGCTGTTGTAAACTCATTAGGGCGTCTACTTTGATGTAGTCCCAGTAATGCAGAGGGTTAGAATACAATAAGCCGTCCAAATAGGATTCAAGGTCTTGTCCGATGGAAGCATACTTAGCATCCAGCTGTTCAATTTTTTTGAGTATCTCCGGTTTGATCGCCATTTCACGCAAGTTTAGGAAATCAAATTACGTAAAAATAGAGGGAACTGGCGGAAATACTTTTTCAGATGGTGAGGTGGATAATTCGATAAATAAAAAGGGGATCAACTGATCCCCTTTTGTTTGAACACTACTTCTTTTCCACTTTGGCTATGGGATTTAGAAGGTTTTTGTATTCCACGACTTCCATTTTTATGGAACCCAGGAAAATATCTGCTTTCACGAGTATTGGGATTCTGTTCTTGTCATCAGTGATCCACACTTGAAGATCGTCCGAGTTTTTAAAGGTTCTTCCTTCAATCACTACTGGTTGAAATTTGAGACATTTGAATTTCCCTTTTCTCAATTTGATGGTCTCTTTGCCCATGTATTTAATCTGAAGGTTGAATGTCTCTCCATCCACGAAGGTAGGAACAGTGTAAATCTGACCCACCTTTGCATTGGTGAAATCAAGGGTACGTGCATAGTAATAAGAAGATACCATATCCTGAACGAAATTTGGAACCTGTACCGGCGCTTTTCCATCGCCCTGGTTAACCATGCTTTTATGCTGGTAGAAGGTATAATCTTGCTTAATCTTGTAGCCACCTTCGTCCACCCTTCTCACAAAAATCCAGGGGAACAAACCTGTTTTATCAATGTAAGATTCATAACGATCTCTTACTTTGTATACCATGTCAAAAGTGGGCAGAGTGCGTCCTTCTGCAACTACATGCATCAACGACCGACCTTTAACTTTTTTGTTGGAATCGGAAATCTTAATTTTAACCTCTCCACCGTCGATAGCGCCCCAATGCAGTCTGTATTTCAGCTCCTCACCAGACTTAAACGCCTGATTTGATAAGGTTCTGAATGTGCCTTTAGTAGCCGCTTTATAATTGATGCCTTTTGGAACCGCCAAAGCCATGCTCACCGAGCAGGCCATTATCGAACTAAGAATTATTTTTGTTGTCATCGCCAAATGATTTTAAGTGTTCGTTGGAGATAAAGCAAAGAATGTGCCAAATCTAAAGGAATTAGTAGATTTATGATCATGGAATATGAGATTCATAGATTGTATGAGGTTAATGATGATTCAGAACATCTTATGTCGGAGTCGTGGATAGACGACAGGGGCATTGTTGTATATTCCAGAACTTATGTGGACGAAGAAATAATTGAGCAATGGATTGTCGTTGGAGATGATTTGCGTCCTTTGAAGGATGTTGTTCATCGAAATGGGGAAGAAGAATCTGTGACAATCTCTGAATATAATGAAACTGGTTGGCTAAGAAGCGTCAAAACTTATCTGGAGGGTGAGTTGTTTGACGAAATTTTAATCTATGATGAGATGTCTACACACATTACCAAAACAATCAGAATGGGTGTTGAGATAGATCGAGTAGAAATAAAGTATGACGGGGATGTTGAATTAGAGCGAAGGACCTTCGATAGGGGAGAATTAATTGAACGGAAAGTCACAAAGCACCTAGAAAACAAAGAAGCATTTGAGATTTTTGATGGCAATTCGGAAAGAATCAAATACGGAATCAAACGCAGTATTGAAGGTGAAGGTGTTTCTGAGTTAACATATCATGATAACGGTGAATTGTCCTATGAATATTCTAGCAAACTAGAGAACGATGAATTGATAGAGCAGGTTAATCGAGATTTTGATGGAGGATATGAATCAATTTTCACTTATGATCCTGTAAAAAGGGAATCTAAAGAGGTGAGCAAATCAGAGGGCGCATCATTTCAAGATCAGACCTGCTCGCAATATGATGAAAAAGGACGCTTACTTAAAGAGTATGGGACAGAAAGCAACCACCCATTTTTACACATTAATAAAATTGAGACAGGTCCGCTCCCGGATGTTGTGCTCCTAAAACCTGACAATAATGGCAATCATTAAAAAAGTAAGAGATATAAATCCCGTTTGGGGAGACGACTGTTGGTTTGCGGAAAACGCCACCATTGTTGGAGAAGTGACCATGGGAAACCAATGTTCGGTGTGGTTCAATGCGGTAATTCGCGGAGATGTGCACTTCATTAAAATGGGTAATAAAGTAAATGTTCAGGATGGCGCCGTGATTCATGCGACATACCAAAAATCTCCGACTACCATAGGGAATAATGTGTCAATTGGTCACAATGCCATTGTCCATGGCTGCACCATAGAAGACAATGTATTGATAGGGATGGGGTCTATTGTGATGGATGATTGCGTGGTTGGTGAGGGGAGCATTATTGGGGCTGGTGCGGTTGTGACACAGGGTTCGGTTATTGAGCCCGGATCACTATGGGCAGGCGTTCCGGCCAAGTTTATTAAAAAGGTGGATGCACGTTTAAGGGATGGAGAAATTGCCCGAATCGCCAATAATTACGTCAAATACAGTTCATGGTTTAAAGAAGAAGAAGAATGAAATGCTTACTAATCATACTTTGTGTCTTTGCAACGGCAAGTGCTCAAAGCCAGTCCAAGAAAAAGCAAATTGAGGAACTAAAAAGAATAATTGGTGCTTACGAAAAAGCAGTTGTGAAGTATAAGGGATTACTTGAAGACCAGAGAACCGAATTGCTTGATTGGGGAAAGGAAGTAGATAGCCTTCAGTTGGAGGCCGATTTATTGAAGAATAGATTGAAACAGCAGAACAAGGAGCTTATCCGGTTGAAGCAATTGAATCGCAAATTCATTAATGAAAATGACTCTTTGAGTCGCCAGATTGAGAAATTGGAAGATCCCTATGGTAAAAAGAAACAGCCTGTTCCAATGTTCACTTTTGGTAGCAATGGAGGCTCGGGCTCTGATGATGATGGCAATGGAGATTTGGGACGTGTAGGAGGTGTGAGTGATGGGATTCGTGTTTCATCAAGACCTAAACTTGGCCATTTTATTGTAGATGAGCACCACTATCTGACTTATTATGTAAAAATTGATGCTCAGGGAAAAGTAATTAAAGCGACTCCGATACCTAATGAGACAAACACGGTAGACGCTGGTTTAGTTTTAAAAATCAGAAGAATACTTGTAAAGGAACTCACTTACTCCAACCCTAAAGGTTTGCACGGTATGGTCAAAAAATACAGGGTTCATTTAAACAAGAAGTGACGAATGTTTTATCGTCCTGAATACATAGTTTTGCAAATCATCAACGAGCAATCAAGGGACCTGGCAAACTTGAGGGAGTCTGATGTCATTGATGATTTCCGACATATGGAAATGGAAAATGTGCTCAGAGCATTCTACGCACTTCAGGGAAAAAACGAACGGATTAAGAAATTTCCTCTTCCTAGACAGTATGCGAATATGAGCCGATATTTTATTGGCATTTTCATTATGCTGTTACCTTTTAGCATGATTCCCGAATTGATGAATGTGGGTGATTACGGAATATGGTTAGCCATTCCAATTACAGTATTAATAGGCTGGATTTATGTGATGATGGAAGTGGTAGGAGATTATTCTGAAAATCCGTTTCACGGCATGGCAAACGACATCCCAATGCTATCCTTGTGCAGGGTAATAGAAATTGATTTGCGCGAGATGTTGGGAGAAACAGAATTACCTCCTGCCGTTGAAGCTAAGGCGGGTGTTTTGATGTAATTTTTCATTGGAAATAGGCGCTACTCTACTTATCTCTACTTAGCATGGTTTTAATGTGTTGAACCACTTCTTGCTTTATTCCCGAAACCAACTGGTTAATCTCATTAGACTTGAGGGGCTCAGAGTAGAGTTTTTCAAGTGTATGATTGCCATGGTTTGATTTGACACGATACTTATACTGTTCAAATTCTATCTGAATGTAGGCCCAGGTTCCAAAAGTATTAACACCATCATTACGAAAGCCCTCATAACTTATTTCGAGTGCTAACAGGCGAATTGCTTTAGTTTGGAAGTCTTGAGAATGTTCATGGTGTTTGCCAAACAAACTATCAAAGAAAATAAGAGGGTCGTCATTACTGCGTATATCATTTGTCCTGGCTGTGATCGTTTTTTCGAAAAAGAGGTCGTCAAACTGGGTAAACTTATCCAGCATCAGTTCAAAAAGTTGTCTGAAAGAGTTAAAATAAAGTTTTTTAATACTGTCCAAACTTCTGGACAATACCTCACCTTTATCTTTTGATCGAATTTCCAGTTTAAGAAGTTCCAATTCCTTGTCAATATCGTCATCTTGCTCAATGCTCTCACCGCTAATCGCTTTAATAACCAGTTCTTGAGAATCGATTATTCTTTCTCCAATGAATTGGTGAAAAAGATTTTCATTCGTCTGATTGGTCTGAATATCAGCGAGCAGTTTGGTATAACGGTCTTTATCCTGGTCTTTAATAATAATAGGAGGATACCCACAGCTAATCAACAGTAGATTTGTAAGAATGCGGGCCATTCGTCCATTGCCATCGTAAAAGGGATGAATGCTCACAAAGTCAATATGAAACCTTGATATTTCTATAGTTGGATTCGAGTCTTTCTTTTTGTCATCATGAAACCTATCTAAATACGCATTGATTTCATTCAAAGCACGGTGCATGGCTTCAGGCACTTCTGCAGGAGGGAGGAACTCATGTTTTTCCTGTTTGTAGTTATAGACATAATTGGGCTTGGTTTTCCAGTCACCTATCTGCTCTTTTAAAGTAGGATCATCTTCATGCATGATGGCTCTGTGAATTTCCTTGATCCTTTTTTCAGATAGACGTACTGCGCCTTTTCCTATTTTAAGAATCTCGGATATGGTAGAGTCATGCCCCTTCATTTCCATAACATCTTTGATGGATTTTCCAGCGATGGTAATATTGCCCATCATGATACTCCTGGTCTCATCAATGGTGAGGGTGCCGCCTTCAATTCTATTGGAATAATAATTCCAATCTAATCTAAATCTGTTTTGTAAGCGTTTAAGCTGAGCAGACTCTAATTTGCCATGCTGATTTATGAGATCAGCATTTTCAGCGATCTTGCCAAGGATGGTATTTAAGTCTTTTGAGCTCATGTGAGGAACAAAGTAGCAAATAATAACGATTTTCCGCTAAAAACCATAACAGGTTTATTTACAAATCTCCCATACAACTATCACGGATTCAAGTACGCTTCATCCACCCTCCCAGCAAACCAGTGCGCCAAAGCAGGAATCAGGTAATACTCATCAGGAATTTCCTTCAAGGCTTTTGAAGTGCCGTCTTCATAATAGATGACATAGGTCTCTTCAGATTTGTACTTAAGAATGGTATCGCTGTAGTTGATATTGTGTACAATACTCTCAATCTTTTGAAGAGAATCTCCCACCCAAACACTTTTGCTTACATCCAAATAAGGGACATGACCATAGCCCATTTGAAGAATCGTGTGGTTTAGGGTGTCAAATCCCGGGTTGAATAGATGAACATCTTTTTGAGAAAACCCATTTGGACCATTGAGATAGGCGTTTCTGGAATCTCTTGGGCAACAACCAGTTCCACTGTAATAATAAGTCATGTAATCTTCATAACCATCAAAGTTCACATCCATAATGGTATCGTATACCCGATAATCCATAAACGCCTCTTTTTCCGTATTGATGGTAAGTTTGAGCTCATACCCCAGATGTGATTTCTGGACCAAGTAAATATCAAACTGATTGGTGAAAGAGTCTATAGGAGACATGGCCTGAATGACCCAAAAACTGTCTTTTGAAGTCGTGTATTTTCTGTTGTAAAAATGATAGAGAGAAGTGTCGGCAATCGGAAGAACTGTGAGTATGTCCTGAAGCTCTTTTGGCTTAAGATCTAAGTAGCTTGTCTTTGGGGCCTTTTTTTGAATCTCGACATCAGCCTTGTTAGCTGACTCCGGATTCGTATCATCTTCCATAATAGAATCCTGATATATTTCCTGATCGTTTTGTTCTTCGGCTATGCAAGAACTTAGCGCTATAATCAAAAAGATATAATGAGCCAATCGAATCATAAATGAATCTGTTGAGCTTTAACCGGTTCTCCGAAGAAAAGACTGCCTTTTTCATTAAAGTTACTGACGTCATCAGTGGTATAAAATTGAATGCTGCTGCCTTTAGAACACATGTTCGCCAAATTAGGATGACGTGATAGATAGTCTTTGAGACTATCTGCAACCAAATCTCCCTGGGAGACCACCTGAACATGTTGGGGCACGTAGTCTTCAATGATTGATTTGAGG
>JAUILH010000137.1 GCA_030433115.1 Bacteroidia bacterium
AACTCTCTTTGTCACAATCAAGAAAGCCTTTTGCCTGACACCACATTTCTACCAACCTCAACCTGGAATTTAAGTAATCATCCTTGGCATTTTGAGAACGCGCTGCATAACCTTTATTATGAACCCTATACACCGCCATATCTTCTTTTAAATATCCTATTTGACCATATTTCGCAAGAAGAAAGCAAAAGGCAAAATCACCATAGATTGCATTCAGGATAAAATCGCCATTCAAATCTTCAAGGGTTAAACAATTCCTGAAAAACATTGTGCGCGATTGGGGTTGTATTCGAAAACTAAACAAATCGCTTGCCCTGCTGACACTAAGATTGGAAATCTGACCAAATCGCTCATCCTCAACTAATTTACCATCTATTAGCTTTAACTGACTATGATGACATAGGCTACAATCCTTGTTTTCTTCCATGAAGTCAAACTGCTTCTGTAGTTTAAGATCGTCAATCCAATAATCGTCACCCTCAAGTAAAGCAATATATTTTCCTTTAGCCTGCTTGAGATTTTGAAGCACATTAAACCTGCCGGTTGCCTTGCCATGGAGATAAATAACATCTTCTCTGCTTCGATGAAACAGCCTTATTTTATCAGGATGTTCAACTCTGAAATTCTCGCATATTTCAGCAGTCTTATCATCACTCCCATCTTCACCAATGATTATTTCAAATGCGAAATTGGTTTTCTGCATCAATATGCTCTGCAGGCATTGAGCGATATATTTGTCATGATTGTAGGTCGTTAAGCAAACACTGACAGCACACTCCACAATTAAAATTTTTGATCAAAGTAAATTCTTGGTACTGACTTCTCTATTAAGGTTTCCAATCGCTTATTACCTTCTTCGTAAAATCGCTTGAAATATGAGACCCACTTTTCCTCTGCGTCATAATCAATGGCACTAGAAACTTCAGAACTAACCGCCTTGTCGATTAGATCCCGTTTTATAATTACATCAGAATAAGTATCCTCCTCATTCTCAAAATAATTCAGATCTTCTTCCAGGTATTTTACAATCCTATGTTTCTCAGCTATCTCATACATATGATTCCCTAAATCATGGTATTGTATTTTATTTAGTTGAGACTTTGCTAAAATTTTATCGGACGGTATAGCTTCATTATAATGCCCAAACTCCATTTCGTACGTATTTATATCTAAAAATGAGTTGAGTTCTACAAAGAGTTTAACCTGTTTGTTTTGAATTGTTATTTCTCCTGATTCATCCCGGTAATCTTCAAAAAAGAACATTCCAATATTCTCACTGCCGAATAGCTTAGCGTAGTTATCGAAGACATAGTCATATCGAAAATCATAGACAAAATTTCTATCCTGATATTTGTATAAGTATTTTATGAAATCTGAAAAATCATATGCAAATCCAACTCGGACACACTCTCTATATAAAGATTTTATTAAATCAAATTGATTTCTGATTATCATAATAATCTTCGTGTCTTTTCCAAAAATGGAGTATAATCGTTCCGCTTTTTCCTTTCCCCCAAGTCCATCATAGGTAAAATTGAAACTTAGATGTTCTGCGGAAACTCCAATGGCTTTTGAGGATTTCTTTTGTTCAAACAGAGAATTAAAATGATTGACTAAATAGGATTCAATTTCGGTATACTTATACGATTTACAACTCTTTAGATAAACTTCAAATGTTTTTTCAACTGTACTGTCAAAATAACCCAAATTACTTCCAAGTCCGATACCTAAATGATCTATTTCTGGGTGCTTTGAAAAATAATCTCGTTGAAGAGAAGTAGAAAAATTCTTGGGAAATCCAATATGTATATACTTTGTCATCCCACAATCTTTTGAATGGCATACCCGAATCCAGAGGCACCGAATCCATTTCCATTGTATATTAAATATCGATGTTCTTTAGTCCTATAGGTTGTGCAATACTCAATCATTTGCGAGTCCCATCCTTCATCACTTTTCTTAATTCCTGATTTATCGTCTAGCCTTCTCCAATGAATCCCATCCAATGATTCAGAATAACCTATAGAATAACCTGCTGACTTTTCTTCCCGGTAACCAATTGCTTTTCGATTTGAATGATACATCTTGTATATACCATTTTCAAAATAAACACATGGCCTCCCGATTGCATCAATCTCACCAAAATCAAAATCAATGCACGTTATATTCTCTCTGATCCAATTAATTCCATCAGATGAAGTAGCATATTTTACATTATAAAAGGGTTCTGGTCTATTGTTAATTATTTCAATCTTTTCGCAACTTAAATACCACATTTTCCACATATCATTTTCTAGTATTACACATGGTTGCCCCACCCACACCGGGTCAAACGGACTACGATCTAAAATGGGTCCTTTGAACATTCTTTGAAACGATTTCCCGTTATCATTGCTGATAGCAAGTCCAATAGACAATCTATAAGAAGCACTCTCACTCCGATTCCAGCCTGTATAATACATAAAAAGAGTTCCGTTGTGATACAGGAACCACGAAGGCATAGTGCCGGAATCATCAAACGATCCGGGGATACCTTTTGAAAGAACAGGTTCATTATGCTCATAGATAATCTTAGAAGGATCTACGGCATCCACATCAATAAACGAAACAGATGAGCAACTATTTGCATCTCTAGTTGAATAAAATATCC
Organism: Bacteroidia bacterium; assembly: GCA_030433115.1. Classification (GTDB taxonomy): domain Bacteria; phylum Bacteroidota; class Bacteroidia; order Flavobacteriales_D; family JAUILH01; genus JAUILH01. The sequence goes on from JAUILH010000137.1 coordinate 2,651, forward strand.
GAATTATATTATCATTCATTGGAAGCGCAAACGGCACCTGCGCATGAGTACGACTCCATGATAATTTTCCGGTTGGCTTGAAAATATGTCCCTTCTTGAACCACCTCATTTAATACATATCATAGCTTATTTTACCTTCTAGTTTCTTTGCTGGATTCCCAACATATACGCCCCACTCTTCTGTTTCCTGTTTTGTGATGCATGCCCCCATAGCCACAAGCGTACCCCGTCTAATAAAACTGTAATCACGAATTGTGGCATTGACTCCAAAGAAGCAATATGATTCAACCACGCAATGACCTGATAATACGACATGTGAAGTAAAAAACACATGATCTTTTATTTCACCATGGTGACCGATGTGATTGCCGCTCCATAACACCACATTATTACCAATTTTTGTAAAGGGTTGAATGGTGTTGTCTTCTAGAATAAAACAATTCTCACCAATCTCATTATCATTTAACGTAGCTCTGCTACTGATATAAGAAATGAAACGATATCCTTTTGATTTACCATCGTTATACACCTTCTCACGCAATTGGTTCATTTTCTTTGCAGTCATGGGAGCAAACAACTCATAATTAGAAGGAGGATATAGTGTTGTGAGTTCTTCAAATGGCACAACAGGAAGCCCTTTAAATGTAGAATGTTCAAGATATTCTTTATGTACTGTAAACGCGACAACATCATGAATAGAATCAGTAGAAAGATAATAATGCGCCAACTCTGCAGTATCGAGTACACCAAAAATTACGACTTTGGCCATGATTAATTTAATTTATATTTATTCAGCATACTAGCAACTTGTAGCTTAGTATTAAACATAAGAACATCAATTATCGAAAGGCCAGTTATCGGCTCATTCTTAAATTGAGAATAAGGTACTAATTCGTTTTCAATAAATGATAACTGAACACCATTGTCAAGAAAATAGTCTTTGCTGTAAAGTTCAACTCCACCCGACGGATTAATATATTGCTCACTACCATTTTTATGAGTAATTGCGATTAGTCGATCGGCTTTCTTTAAATAGTCAGTTTCCGGATACATTTGGGAACTTAATTCAAAATTTGTTTCTATTTCAAGAAACTCCGACACTTTTTTTACACTAATTATAGCCAGGTCAGAAATTGTAGTGAAATTCTCTGTGAAAACCGATTCAATGATTTTCATAGTTTCTTTAAAATTAGGTGCCCTACTGTAAGCTTGTTGTATAGTAGCTAATAATTGGTCTAACCATTTGGTTTCTTTTTGAACATCAATTACATTAATTCGTTTGTTTTGTGAAGCCTTACTTAAAGGAACCGTGAACAAAAAATCCTTACCATCTAGTAATATGCGATTCCTATTAATCCAACCACGCTTATAATAATTAACATCATCAAAAAAAACGAATGTATCTACAGCATGAATTAATTGAAAGTATCCTATATACGGGAATACGTATGGCTGCATGATAGCAATCTTATTATTTATCCCTTTATCCATTTACAAATATTATCAACAACAGTCATGTCTAAGTCATGTGCGATAGGTAAACATAATATCCTAGAAGCAATATCCTCTGAAACGAACATTGGATCATAGTTTATATAGGATAATTTATTCAAACTTGGATAAAAATAACGACGAGGGTAAATCCCTTTACCATTGAGTCTTTTCATCGACTCAATAAGCTGTGCTTCACTCTCAAAAAGAATTGGGAAATATGAACAATTCCATTTAGTTCCTTCCCTAATTTTTATAGAATTAAATTGTGATAGTTCCTGATGATAATGCTTAACGATTTTGATTCTTGAATCTATCAATGACGGTACATAAGGCAACACAGCAAGACCCATTGCGGCTTGCAATTCACTCATTTTAGCATTTATACCAACTCCCTGAAAATCCTCCTTGCCTTTATGCCCGAAGTTGTGATGATAGAAGTAGGTTTCATACATCTGATCATCCCTGAAGAACAAAGCTCCTCCTTCTCCGGTATGAAATAATTTTGTAGCGTGAAAACTACAGGTACTCACATCTCCATACTCAAAAATGCTCTTCCCCTTGAATGTTACACCGAAAGCATGGGCCGCGTCATAGATAACCTTTAGTCCATATTTACCCGCTATCGTCTGGATCTCCTCTACAGCACATGGGTTTCCAAAGACGTGGGTAGCCAGTATGGCTGTTGTCTTTGGGGTGATCGCCTCCTCAATCCTGGATTCGTCAATTGTGAGAAATTCGGGGTGTATATCCACAAATACAGGTTCACAACCTTCCCAAACGATACTGGACGTGGTAGCTACATAACTGAATGGGGTGGTAATAATCTCTCCTGAAAGCTTCAGTGCCTTTATGGCTATTTGAAGGGGTAATGTGCCATTTGTGAGTGCAATTACATTTGACACATTAAGAAAGTCTTTCAATTCACGTTCCAACTTTAAAACCAGCGTACCACGATTTGTGATCCAACCAGCATCCCAAGCTTGTTTTAAAATTTGATTGTATTCATCCAGCGGGGGTAAAAATGTTTTGGTCACATTAGTCATTACTTTTCACTGGTTTTATTTCTCCAAGGAAAAACATCATATAGTGGTTTCTTATTCAGAAATACACATAATTTTTGATATGCATCAGCCTCTGCAACATTAACAACTAACAGGTTGTCTTTGTACTTAAAATAATCCAAAACTGAATCATTATGTGAGTTATAAAACGCTTTCAGTTTTCTTTCATCATAAGGATCTTCAGACTCGTCAAGTCCAAAAACTTTCTTTCTTACTTCAGCTCGATAACCTTTATACCTGTATTCAGAATTTTTAAGGTCTTCCCAAGTAGGAATTTTACCCTCCGAAGTAACTGTTCTAGTATGAAATTGGAGAAGAGAATTATACCATTGTTCATCAGAATCCCGAATTGTGAGAATAAATTTAGAATTCAAAAAGTATTGATCAAGTGCGATGAAAGTATATTTAAAACAAAAGGGGGCATCTTGAAATGCGTCCGCATTCTTGCAAAAATTTATTATTGCACTAAAATTTCTTCTAGCGTATTCATCCAGTAGCATTTCGGCTTTAATTTGATCTCCCATTTTGTAGCCGAAATCCATCAACACTTTTTCCATAGAAGTAGTACCCGTTTTACCCACTCCAATACAGAAAACCTTATGTTTATTCCTTGATCTATTCATTTAAATTTACCTTCCAATCCATTTTTATTTTTAATGAGGCTTTACTTTTCCCCATCCATTGACCGAGTTCACGTTTATTCTCCAAAACTTGAAAACAAACCACATCATCAAGACGTTCTATAACCTGTTTTTGATTCATAATAAACAATATGTTCACATAAAATTCTTCCGAACTGAAAAAATGTGATGGGAAACAAACAGCGTGCTCAAACTCACCAGACTTAGATGAATTAGATTCAATGGAAGACATACCACTCCCAGAACTAATAAGATAATTACCCGAAAAGTCTTTAATTTGAATAGTAGTGTCTATCTGATCCTCAATTGTAAGTTTTTTGAATCGAATCTTAAATTCGATTTCATCTTCGAACATTATTGGTTCATCCATCCCCTTTCCCATTGCTCCGACACTAACTAATAGAGGAATTACCTTGTCCTGGTTTCTATTTTCATCAAGATCAAATTTGTTATAATTCGGTAAACTACTTGCTGTATTTCCAGATTTCAAATAATAATCCACAGCCAGATCAGTATCACCATTAAACGCAATCTCGCCATTATTTAGGACAATACACCTCGAGCAGAGACTTTGTACACTAGCCATATTATGGCTTACAAACAACACGGTACGTCCATCTCCTCCGCTGATCTCCTGCATCTTGCCTATGGCTTTCTTCTGAAATTCGGCATCACCCACTGCGAGGACCTCGTCCACCACCAGGATATCGGGTTCAAGGTGGGCAGCGACGGCAAACCCAAGCCTAACTGTCATTCCACTGCTATAACGCTTGGCAGGTGTATCGATATACATCTCACAACCACTGAAGGCGATGATCTCGTCCACCTTGGCATCGATCTCGGCTTTGGTCATTCCCAGGATGGCACCGTTCAGATAAATATTCTCCCGTCCGGTAAGTTCCGGGTGAAATCCCGTTCCTACTTCCAGCAAGGACGCGATCCGTCCCCTGCTTTTTATCGTTCCCGTAGTTGGACTGGTCACTCTTGAAAGCAATTTCAGCAGTGTTGATTTCCCGGCCCCATTCTTACCGATGATCCCCAGTACCTCTCCCTGCTGTACTTCGAAGTTAATATCCCGAAGCGCCCAGACATAATCCTCGGTAGCTTCGGCACTGCGGTCGTTCACCGAACCTACTTTCAGATAGGGATCTTCCTTTCCGCGTATCCGATGCCAGAACCTGTTGATGTCGTGCATAAGCGAACCGGTACCTACCAATCCCAGGCGGTATTGCTTACTGATATTCTCGGCTTTGAGGATTATGGACATTCTTTGTGTTTATGGTTCGTTGTTCGTTGTTTGTTGTTTGTTGTTCGTTGTTTGTTGTTCGTTGTTTGTGGTTCGTTGTTTGTTGTTTGTTGTTTGTTTTTCCGATTATTACAAATTTAATTCTCGATACAATTCGCCTTGCTTCGACTCCCTGCCCGTTCCGTTCAGGCGGGCGCTCAGCAAACAGGCGAATCATCCTCCAGAGGCGGACAGGCTCGAACCGACATTTTACATCTGACACCTGACTCTTCGACACTTCGACACTTCGACACTTCGACACTTCGACACTTCGACACTTCGACAAGCTCAGTGCATCGCAAGCTCAGTGCATCGCAAGCTCAGTGCATCGCAAGCTCAGTGCATCGCAAGCTCAGTGCATCGCATCGGACAACTGACACCCGACAACCGACTTCTAACTATTTACTTCTCACTACTCACCATTCACCACTCACTATTCACTACTCACGATTCACTCCTCACTGTTCATTGTTCACTTCTCACTTCTTACTACTAACATCTAATTTCTAATATCTATTCTTAAACTGTATCAATAAAAGTCTTCTCCGTTCGGTTAAACAATATAAGACCTACCAAGAATATCACTATACCTATTACAGCCGTGACTCCCAATCCATTCCAACTAAAGGACAGGTTTTCCGTCCCAAATAAAGAAAACCTGAAGCCCTCTATTATCTGGGCAATAGGGTTGTAATCCACTACCCAGGCATATTCCGGAACCTTTTCTTTTAACTGGCTTATTGGATAAGGGACTGCCGAGATATACATTAATAATTGTAAAGCAAAAGATAAAAGAATAGAAATATCGCGATATTTAGTTGTAAATGTGGAAATTACCATTCCTACACCGAGGCCATAAATGATCATAAGTAAGATATAGACGGGCATCAGAAAGAGATAGAATGTTGGACTAAGTTCCACCCCCAGATAATAGACATAATACACGTAAAATGCTATAAAAATTAACAACTGAATCCCAAACTTTACCAGGTTGGAGATTGCCTTGGACAAGGGAACGATAAACCGTGGAAAATAGACCTTACCAAATATGCCGGCATTGGCGCGAAACGTATTGGCAGTACCGTTCAGGCAAACCTTAAAATAATTCCAGGCTGTGATCCCTGCAAGGTTAAACAGGAAAGACGGGATAATACCGGTGGAAATAGACGCAATATTGTTGAATACCAGGGTAAAGATCACCGAGGTGAATAGTGGTTGAATGAAGAACCACAATGGCCCCAGGACCGTTTGTTTGTACACCGTAACCAGGTCTCTTTTCACAAAGAGCACAAGCAGATCCCGATACCTCCATATTTCCCTGAAATTCAGTTCAATGAGCTTTCTTTTAGAGGAGATCTCGAACAACCATGTCTCGCTATTGCTACGGTCCAAAGAAAAGTAGGTTTAGGTTTGCACTAATATATAAATAATATACTAAGCATAATGCCCGGCTTCATCGGATTATTAACCATTTTGCTAACCTTTCCGAAGGTGGCTTTTGCAGGGTTTACATCCTATCCTGCCATCGATAAATCCATATTCAATATACACTATAATTATACTATAAATACGCTATAACTATACTATACCTAAATACTATACCTGAATTAAATACGTTATATTCTTACTAATACGGCGTATGGCAAAACAAGCGGGTATCATCAAATTAACAGGGTCCATAGACGGACTGAATTTCTATTATCTCAAAGGGAAACCGGTAGTCCGGAAATCGGGCGGGGGGTTTAATGGCAAGCGGATCAGGAAAGAGAAACGATATGCCAGGGTACGGGAGAATGCATCGGAGTTCGGGCATTGCAGTTCGACCAAAAAATGGTTTCGACTGGCGCTGGGAGATTTCCTCACACGCTTTAAGGACCCCGGAAGGCACGCACGCCTGATGCGTTTGTTCGCCCAAATAAAAGACCTGGACCTTACCCATGAACGTGGGCAAAGACGTTTTCACCACGGTGTATTGCAGCCGAAAGGCATTCGGTTATTGGAAGATTTCGCCTTTACACCCGAAAGTTCATTATCGGATACGCTGGGGGATCGGGGGAACTGGGACCAATTGAACAAGTGCTATACGGTTCACCCGAAGGTATTTAACCATGCGCCCGGATGGGATGGAAGTACTCATTTCGGATTGGAAGTTGGCTATTGGAAACTGGATCCTGAAGCCCGGAAGAGCGCTCATGTACTGGGAAAATCGGAAGTTTATCCTGTTGAAAACCCTCCCGGCACCCTTTCCATACCCCTGGATCCCCCCGAAACACATGGGCTTTCGATGGTACTGGTACTCCTGCAGGCTTACCAGGAAATCAACGGGAAACTGTATAAGCTATCCGGGAATACGTCTGTTATACTGGAAACCGTTTACTGTGCTCAACCCTGACCCAGTGGCAGCTGTAATCCAATCCGTCAATTCCACTACATAAAATGTTCCCAGGTTATCTGCAGGCCATCCTCTACGCTGAATTGCGGCTGGTAATCCATCAAGGTATGGGCCTTGTCGATATTGGCCAGGGAATCCCGGACATCACCCGCCCTGGGCGGCCCGTAGTTTGCATTCAGGTCACTACCCGAAATCGTTCTAAGCGAATTCCATAGTTCATTTAAACTAATGCGTGAACCACAGGCAACATTGAACACCTCATTCACAGCCTTATCGGACGCAAAGAATGCCCGGATATTTGCCTGGACGGCATTATCCACAAAGGTGAAGTCACGGGTCTGCTCCCCATCCCCGTTGATCGTAGGAGGCTTATTGTTCTTGATGGCCTGCATAAAAAGCGGGATGACGGCTGCATAGGCACCTTTAGGGCTTTGTTTAGGGCCAAATACATTGAAATATCGCAGTCCGATGGTCTTGGTCCCATAGGTTTTTGCAAAGACGTCCGCGTATAATTCGTTCACCAATTTGGTCACCGCATAAGGTGAAAGCGGTTTACCGATCACATCCTCCACCTTTGGCAGGTTCTTGCTGTCGCCGTAGGTGGAACTGGATGCGGCATAGACCAGCCTGCGCACAGTAGTACTTTCCTTCTGGGCAACCAGCATATTGAGGAAACCGGTTACGTTCACTTCATTGGAGGTGATCGGGTCGTTGATCGATCTTGGAACCGAGCCCAGGGCTGCCTGGTGAGAAACGTAATCCATGCCTTCCATGGCCTTTTTGCAGGTTTCCAGGTTGCGGATATCGCCTTCCATGAATTCGAAGGACGGGTTGTCCCTGAATTCTTCCAGGTTGTGGTGTGAACCCGTCGCCAGGTTATCCAGCACACGTACTTTTCCGGCATTGTATTTCAGCAAATATTCTACCAGGTTGGAGCCGATAAAGCCGGCGCCCCCGGTTACGAGGAAGTTTAATTTCGAAAGGTCTTCGGTATGGTATGGGGTGGTGTACAAGGGATTATTGTTTATTGTTTATTGTTTATTGTTCATTGTTGTTCTTGGTTTCTTGTTCCAATTTTTCCGACTGCAGTTCTCGGTACAATTCGCCTCATTTCGATACATCCGCCGAAGATTGAGTGGTTCGTTGAAAACGAATTGTATCGAAATCCGGCGGACACTCAATGAACGGCGAATCATCCTCCAGAGGCGGACAGGCTCGAACTGACATCTTACATCTTACATCGGACAACTGACACCCGACAACCGACTTCTCACTATTCACTATTCACTTCTCACTATTCACTCCCGACTTCCAACTTCTGACTTCTGACTTCTGACTTCTGACTTCTGACTTCCGACTTCTGACTTCCGACTTCCGACTTCCGACTTCCGACTTCTGACTTCCGACTTACTTCTATTA
>JAUILH010000138.1 GCA_030433115.1 Bacteroidia bacterium
ACTTTGTATGTGCCCGGATTGGATGAACATTACCATTCTACCCACGGCGCGCTTCAAGAGGCTAGGCACGTATTCATAAAAATGGGATTGGAACCACTGGCAAAAGGGCAATTGCCCATCAATATCCTGGAGATTGGTTTGGGAACCGGGCTAAATGCCTTGTTAACCTATCAATATACCCTTGATCATGACTTGAAAGTCAATTACACCGGGGTAGAAAAGTATCCGCTCAACAAAGAAGAATTAGAATCCGTTGACTATCTGAATTTAATTGGTGATTCAAGATTGCATCAATTTCATGAGAAGATGTTTGCAAGTGCAATAGACGAATTGATTGAAGTAGATGAGGCTTTTTCTCTTGAAAAACAAATCAAAGACTTTAGAGAGATCAGTGATTTTGGTAAATATGATTTAATCTATTATGACGCTTTTGGACCACGTGTTCAGCCTCATCTTTGGGAGAAACCTCTGTTTGAGCTAATGTATCGTCTGTGCAAACCTCAAGGTGTTTTGGTCACGTATTGTGCTAAAGGACAAGTAAGGAGAGATATGCAGACCGCTGGTTTTGAAGTTGAAAGATTGGAAGGACCTCCTGGTAAACGAGAAATGCTGCGAGCAACGAAACATGTGTAGAGCATTCAACATAAGAGTTTACGGCATTTTCATCAATGACCAGAATGACATTCTTTTGAGTCATGAGAATCGTTTTGGTCATGTATTTGTGAAGTTTCCAGGAGGGGGATTAGAATTTGGAGAAGGCATGCACGACTGTTTGATCCGTGAGTGCAAAGAAGAAATGAACATAGATCTTTCAAAAAACGACCTGGAACATCTCTATACCACAGATTTTTTTCAGCCTTCTGCGTTCAATTCAGACCATCAACTGTTAAGTGTGTATTACAAAGTTCACTACAACAGAATGCAAGGCATTAAAACTGTCGATTGGAAAACACAGCCCAGAGAAAATGAAGAGCTGTTTAAGTGGGTTAAAGTTGAGGAATTAACAAGTGATGTGTTGACATTTCCTGTTGACAAGCATCTTTTTGATTTATTATAAATTATTTTAATTCAGTAGTTTTGGGACCATCATTTCAATCTTTTGGTAAAGTAGGTTAGGTTGGTGAGTTCGCCAATTGATTTGGTCCATTTCTTCCCCCCAAATCATAAATGAATCAATGCCACATTCCACAAATTCTTCCAAAACATGTGGCCTGAAATTCATCATGCAAATCCAACCGTCATCAATTTCATCAAACCACTCTTCGTAATAACAATCATCAGAAGGATGAAAGTTCAAAACATTCTCACCGATCAAAATAAAGCGATTGATGCCATTTTCGATCAACAATTCAATGATGTTACGCTTAAAGAGCATGATGTCGTTATAAAGCAGGTCATTCCACTCTCCAATCATTTCAATAATCGTGTACCCGGATTCATAGTCACAGAATAAAATTTTAATAAACATGGTTTGAGACCCAAAATCATCCCATTGAGGATGGATTAAGTAGTTGTATATTCTGTTGGTAAATTCAAACTCGCTATACTCTGTTCCATAGAAAGGAGAGAGTTCATCCTGGTCGGCAGTATATAAATTTCGCCAATTGTAATGCGGTTCAATGTCATGCATACCACAAAATTACTGATTGAACCAATAAAAAGGTCGATAAACCGTCTTTAAGATAAGATAATCTTATATTTTTGTGATCTATTAAATTGAAATTATGAAACTTAAATTCCACATTGTACTACTCGCCGCTACTGTTTTGTTCTCAGTTTCTTGTAAAGACAAGAAAGATGAAGACAAAGATAAAGAGGGTAAAGGTGGTTCAAAATCAGCAGGATACGATAACCTTGGAGGGTCAAAAAACGAAAATGCACAGGTTTTTGGAAACCTGATGTCAAATATGCCGAATACCGCTGCGGCTTTTAAGGTGGATTTGATGCAATTGGTTAATAAGTCGGGCGCCAAAGATGATCAGGATTTTGGAGCAATGGTGGCCATGGCGATGATGCAGGTTCAAGGCTTGGTTGACATAGACCAGCCAATCAGAGTGGCTGTAAGTGGAGATAATGCAGAAAACATTTCTGTTGTAGCCATGATTGCGGTTAAGGACAGAGACCAGTTAATTAACGAGTTAACCTCCAATATGGATGGAACTGAATTCGAAGAAGCCAACGGTTTCATGTTTGGTTCGGTTAAAATGGGTGATTCCTTTAGAGTTAAAATGGGGATCAACAATAACTTCTGCTTAATTCACTATTCTGATAAATTCAAGAATAAGGAGGAGTCTAAAGCAGCCATTGAATCTTTATTCGCTGCATGCGCAGAAGATGTTGAGTTTACTGACAATGTAGATTCTTACCTGGCTAGTGATGAAGATTTTGCTTTGATGATTTCTCCAGAAAACATGCTGGGCATGATGCCGGAAGATCAAATCAAGCAAGCTAAATTAAATGCAGATGATATCAAGGATGGTTGGACAAATTTAAGCCTTGATTTTGTGAATGGTGCCATTCAAATGGAAGCACACAACACTTATCCTAATATGACAGATATGGATTTTGCTGGTGACGGATTGCCAGCTGAATATGCATCTCTGCTTACAAACGACCAGTTAATTGGTTTCGGCGGAGGTTCTCTAAACGTGAATAAATTAGTTGAGATGGCTAATGCTTCAGGGGCTGATTTTGGAGATTTTGAAGAGAAAACAGGTATTTCATTTGAGGAGTTTTCAGGGATGTTCGATGGCACAATGTCTATTGCTTTAACTGGAGTTCCAAACATGGATAATTGGTTGGCAGAAAGATTGGATAACAATGATTATGATGAAGATGTGTCCGATCAGTTTGATGATTTGAATGATGAAGAGGCGGATAGTAAAGGGCAGTCTTTTCAGGATTATGATCCAAGTGCCAATGCTGAAAAAATGGAAGAAGCAGGCGAAGAAGCTCTGAAAAACATGGTAATTGCCATTGGTTTAAATGATGAAGCTACAGTTACAGCAATCATTGATACTATGAAGAATGCCAAGAAAATGGGGAACTACTACGAAATGATCTCTAACAAAGAGAACAAGCACGTGGGGTATCTGGCAATTAAAGACAATAAACTGATGATTTCCGGAGATGAAGCCGTGATCAAAACCTTTTCTAACGATGGTGCTTTAGCCATGGCAGCAGAAGCCAAACCTTACATGTCAACAGCTTTCAACGGTTACATGTCTTTCGACTTGTTGAAGGAGTTAATGACGACCAAAGAAGGCGCAGAAGACTTGATGGAAATCAAATTCCTGGACATTTTCCAAAACATGGTACTTCAAGGTGATTTGAATGACATGACTTTGAGAGTGAATATGGACAATCAGTCTGATAATGCTTTGAAGCAGATTGTTGGTCTATTACTTCAAAATGCCGGAGACTTGATGCAGGGTATGCAGTTTGCTATGTAATTCAAGCTACCCCTCCTCAATTGCTTTCCTAACACTGCCGTGCTCCATTAAAAGAGCGTTGGCTTTGTCATAGTCAATTTTCAGAGCTTCCATGACCATTTTGGTGCCTCTGTCCACTAATTTGTTGTTGCTAAGCTGCATGTCAACCATTTTGTTGTCCTTAACTCGACCAAGCTGGACCATTAAGGCTGTAGAAATCATGTTTAAAATGAGTTTTTGAGCAGTGCCGCTCTTCATTCGTGTACTGCCAGTAATAAACTCCGGACCAACCACACATTCAATTGGGTGTTGACTCACTTCTGCCAGTGGGCTCCCCGGATTACAAGTGATACAAGCAGTTAGTATGTTGTGTTCATTGCAACGCTTTAATCCACCAATTACATAAGGTGTAGTGCCAGATGCGGCTATACCAACCACTGTATCCGTATCATTAATTTCGTGTTCCAATAAATCATTCCAGCACTGATCTGAACTGTCTTCGGCAAATTCAACAGCCTTTCTTATGGCGCTATCACCGCCGGCTATCAGTCCAACCACCAAGCCGTGAGGTACTCCAAAGGTAGGAGGGCATTCAGAAGCATCAACAATCCCTAATCGTCCGCTGGTACCCGCACCAATATAAAACAAACGACCGCCATTTTTCACGCGTTCGCTCAAAGCCTCAACAAAGGCAGATATTTGTGGAATAACGGATTCAACTGCCTTGTGAACCTTAGCATCTTCCTGGTTAATATTACGGAGACAGTCCTCAACCGACATTTGGTCAATGTGTCTGTGAAGTGAACTTTGTTCAGTGATTTTTTTCAAAGTGCGTGTTTTAAATGAGTTAAATAACATGAGTTCGGGATAAATATAACCACATCATTTTGTTTGATAGAGAGAATAACACTAATTCACCGGATAAATCAATTCAATCCTTACATTTGCACAGTGAGTCAAACGGTAAGAGCCATATTGTTTTCACTATTAATCGTTCTGGCTGGAGTGGTGCTCTGGTATATCAGGTCGGTAATAGCCTACGTTTTGATTGCGGCGGTCATCTCAATTATCGGTCGTCCCATCATGCATTTTTTGGAAAGCAAGAAAATTCCGTCAGGCCTATCGGCTGTAATGACTTTGTTAGCGATAATGGTGGTCATAGTTGGGGTAGTGTCGATTTTCATTCCCCTCGTTCAGGATGAAGCTCAAAACATTTCACAAATTGAGCAATCTACCATCGAGCAATCTCTGAATGGTCCTATGGAAGACTTTGGAACCTGGTTGGAAGATAAAGGCATGATCCCAGAAGGAGAAACCAAAGAAACCTTCATGCACACCCAATCTCAGAAGCTATTTGGTTACATTCAAGTCTCAGAAATCTTCAACTTTTTCTTTGCTCAAATAGGCAATGTCTTCATAGGACTAATGTCCGTATTGTTCATTGCATTCTTCTTCCTGAAAGACAGAAGCATGATATTCAGAACCATTTATTCGCTTACTCCGGAAAAGAACAGAAGCAGAATTCATGAGGTCTTGCTCAACACAAAAAAGACGCTGACCAGATATTTCATCGGAATTTGTATTCAGATTTCGTTGATTACTCTGATTGTAACGGTGGGGCTCACTCTGTTGGGCGTAAATCATGCCTTTTTAATCGGATTTCTCGCCGGATTGGTGAATGTCATTCCATACCTGGGACCTATTATTGGGGCTTTCTTCGGTGTCTTAATTGGTATCACGGGTAACCTGGAACTGGATTTTTATTCTGAAACAGTGCCTTTACTCCTGAAAATAGTGAGTGTATTTGCCTTCGTTCAAATGCTCGATAACTTTGTGTTTCAGCCCTATATTTTCTCCAATAGCGTAAATGCCCATCCATTGGAAATATTCCTGGTGATTTTGTCTGCAGGGACTTTGGCTGGTATTATTGGAATGGTTCTGGCGGTACCAACTTATAGTTTTGCCCGGATTGTGGCGAAAGAATTCTTCAGTCAGTTTACCCTGGTGCAGACCATGACAAAGGGCATGGACGATCCTAATAAAAAAGGCATCAAAATCCCGAATATTAAGAAGAAGCTTTTTAAGTAGGGAACTACACATCTAATTTCCTTATCTTAGAATCTCAATGAAATTTGGCTTTTTAAAACGTTGGAAATTCTGGAAGCGGTTTATGCTCATCACTATAGTATTGCCCATTTTGCTGTTCGGCATTCTTCTGTTAATCGTTTATATCAAACAGGATGACATCATTCAGGGTGAGATAGAAGCCATGAATAAGAAGCACAAAGGTCTGATTGTGGTCGGGGACACCCATTTGGCGCCATTTGAGAATTTTCCGTACATCTCCATAAAAGTAGATGATGTCAAGATTTATGAGTCTAAATCAAAAGATGCTGAGCTTATATTGGATGTGGCAGATATTTATGTTGGGTTCGACATTCGGGATATAGTTGCCGGTGAATATGATGTGCAAACTTTGTTGATTGAAGATGGCTTTTTCAATATCATAAAGCACGAAGACGGTAGTACAAATCTCGAAAATGCCCTTGCTACGCCTGAAGAGGCCAGTGATGAGGAAGAGGAGGATCCTATGGACATTCACCTCAAAAGTATTGAGCTCAGGAACCTGGACATTCACAAGCTAGATGAAGCCAGTAACCTGGATGTCGAAACTTATATCCATGAGGCAAAGGGAGGGTTTAAGACGGGAAATGGCGAAATTGCCGCTCATATTGATACTGAGTTTGTGTTAAACGTCATAGATGATTACGACACCACTTACATCAAGCACAAACATTTTGAATTTCATACGGATGTTGTTTTCAATGAAAATTCTGGATTGCTAGACATAAAACCTTCTGGAATTACTATGGAGCATGGAGATTTTGGAATAGAAGGCAGTATCGAGACGAAAAACGACATGACCTTAGACCTCCACGTCAATGGTGAAAAACCCAATTTTGACATGTTGATAGCCTTTGCTCCAGAGGACCTAATTCCTGTTCTGGAGCGCTACAAAAATGCAGGTAAAATTTATTTTCATGCTGATGTAACGGGACCTACAGCCAACGGGCAAATGCCTTTTATTGATGCCAAATTTGGAGCAGCAGAAGCCTTCATGGAAAATACGGATGCTGGAAAGCGTGTGGACGATCTGGCTTTTAAAGGACACTTCACCAACGGTCCCTCGAAACCATGGAGTTTTCAATTGAAGACTTCACGGCTAAGCCGGAAAAAGGCGAGTTTAAAGGGTCAATTTTCGTTAAGAACTTTCAAGAGCCAGACGTGGATATGGAACTGCATGCGGACTTTAACCTAAACTTCCTGGCTGAGTTTTTCAACCTATCAGATATTGAGGATGTGTCAGGAAATATTAAGCTGGATATGCACTTCCACGACATCATAGATTTAGAACATCCCGAAAAGGCATTGAGCCAGTTAAATCAAGCCTATGAAAGTGAATTGACTGTGAGAGATTTACACGTGGTATCTTCAGATTTGCCCGCTCCAATAGACAATTTGGACTTGCATTTGGCCATGAGAGGAAAAATGGGCGTCCTGGATCAATTTGAATTGAAAATGGGAGAGACGGATTTGTCTATGGATGGGTATGTTTCAGATTTACCTGCAGTTATCCATCATACCAATATTCCTGTAGAAGCCAAGTTAGGAATTCGATCCAACAAGCTTGATATTGCTCAATTAACAGGTTTTTCAGAAGGAGATAGCACCGGAGTTGATGAGCAAATTGAAGATTTCAAGGTGTTGTTTGCATTTAAATCCAGCGCACAAGCATTTACAGAGTCTAAATACCTGCCAAAAGGAGAGTTTTTTATTGAAGAATTGCACGCTCAACTCAAGCATTATCCTCACGAGTTGCACGATTTTCACGTAGACCTTTTAATTGATGACCGGGATTTAAGTATTGTTGATTTTACTGGGTTTATAGATCAATCCGACTTTCATTTTAATGGGAACATTCACGACTATGGGTTTTGGATGAAAGATACACTGGAAGGGGATGTGAAGCTGGATATAAGTCTGAATTCTGATATGTTGAAGCTGGAGGACATCTTCTCATACCAGGGAGAAAACTACGTGCCTGAAGATTACCGTCACGAAGAGTTTGATAAATTGGCCTTACATCTGAATTCTGACATGCACTTTAAATCTTCTGAATTGCACTCAATAGATCTTGATTTGGACAAGTTTGAGGCAAAGATGCACGTGCATCCAATGCGGTTCGAAGAGTTTTCCGGAAGGTTTCATTATGAAGATGACCACCTAATGATACAAAAGATGCACGGTAAACTGGGGCGTACTGTGTTTGATTTAGATATGAATTATTATCTGGGAGAAGATGAATCAATTAAATTAAGAGACAACCATTTTGGTTTGAAAGCCAATTACATTGATTTCGATCAGCTATTTGCTTTTAATACAAGCGCTCCGGGGACAACCACCACTGCTTCATCTTCGACTGAGGAAGCTTCTAAAAACACAACGGAAGATGTAGAGTCGCACAGTGAGGCCTTCAATTTGTATGAGTTGCCATTTACTGACATGACTTTTGATGTAGATGTTGGACATTTCATCTATCATCGAATCGATTTACAGAATATTCATGCAAGACTAAAAACCACTCACAATCATTATATCTATGTGGATACCTTACGCATGAATGCTGCCGGAGGGAAGTTCCTAATGTCGGGCTATTTTAATGGTAGTGATCCTAAACATATCTATTTGAAACCAAACCTGAAGGTGGTGAAGGCAGACTTGGATCGCCTGATGTTCAAGTTTGAAAATTTTGGTCAGGATGAGCTGGTTTCAGAGAACTTACATGGAAAACTGTCTGCTCATATTACCGGAAATATCCGTGTTTATCCCGATATGGTGCCTGATTTGGATCAATCCGAAATTCATATGGATGTGGAGTTGTTGAATGGAAGACTGGATAATTATGAGCCCGTATTGATGGTGTCAGATTACATGGGAGATAAGGACCTGTCTTCAGTGCGTTTTGATACGCTGAAAAATCATATGGACATTACCAATGGCATCATCACAATCCCCAATATGACCATAGAGTCAACTTTGGGGCATTATGAGTTGTCAGGAACACAATCTATGACAGAAGAAATAGATTATTACATCCGTATTCCATGGTCGGTTATTAAGCAAGGTGCTCGCTATAAATTGTTCGGTAGTAAAAAGACCAAGGATGGTGAGGTAGGAGACGATGAAATCATTGAAAAGGACCCCAATCGTAAAACCAGATATCTTAACCTAAGAATTACTGGTACCATGGATGACTACAAAATCAAGTTGAGCAAGAAAAAGGATAAGAAAAAGAGACAAAAAGACTAGGTTTTTAGTCTTCTGTTCCGTCTTTAGGTTTTTTTTTCGGCAATCTTTTAGCTTCCTTCAAACTCTTATTGATCAACCATTCAATTTGTCCATTCACACTGCGGAATTCGTCCTCTGCCCATTTCTCAACTTCCTTGAACATCTCAGGACTGATTCTAAGTACAAATGATTTTCTTTTACTCACGATCAAGCATTTAAGGTACCTGCATTTACCACAGGTATGGCCTCTTTATCACCGCATAAAACTACCATTAAATTGCTCACCATGGAGGCTTTTTTGTCATCATCAAAGTCAATAATATCGTCTTCAGACAATTGGGTTAGGGCATCTTCTACCATCCCCACTGCACCTTCCACAATTTTCTTTCTGGCAGCTACGATGGCAACCGCTTGCTGTCTCTTCAACATGGCATTGGCAATTTCCGGGGCATAAGCCAGATAACCAATGCGCGCTTCCATTACTTTGATTCCAGCAATCGCCAGACGTTCCGTAATTTCATTTTCCAAAGCTTCATTCACCTCATCCATACCTGATCTTAGTGTTAATTCTGCTTCCTCATCGTCAAAATTATCGTAGGGGTAGGAGCCTGCTAATTTTCTTACAGCAGCATCTGTCTGAACACGTACAAATTCCTCATAATTATCAACATCAAAAGCAGATTTGTATGTGTCCGCTACTTGCCAAACCAAAATCACATTGATCATAATTGGGTTTCCGATTTTGTCATTCACCTTGACACGCTCACTGTCAAAATTCCTTGCTCTTAATGAAATTTTCTGTCTTGTATAAAAGGGATTGGTCCAAAAGAAACCATTCTCCTTCACAGTGCCCTTATAGGCACCAAATAACACCAGTACTTTAGATCCGTTCGGATTGACAATGAAAAATCCCCTCATAATTAAAATTAGCAGAGGAACCATGGCCAGGAAAACCGGATTCTTGGTCATCCCAATACCAGTAAACATGCCTGCAATTAATACGATTAATACCAATAGCATTGAATAGCCATTGCCGGGTTTAATTAATTTTTCTTCTTTCATGTGATATTAATTTGATATCACAATAATACTAATTTTTGGTATTGAAACAAAATTGATCATTGCTCAAGAAGACAATTTGCTCATAGAGAGCTCTTGTTCAGAAGAATGAAATGTAAGGTTCGAGAATCTGGTAGCTTTACCAGGTCATTTCGAGCAAAGCCGACAATTGAAAATCAGCCGAGCTAAATCTCTTTTCCTGATATAGCAGAGATTTCTACACGCTGGTCGAAACGACAGTCAAATAGTAAAACAACCAGATTCTGGGACAGTGCTCATTTTAAAACCTTGATAAATAAATTTAACTCTGTTTTCTCAGTTCTTTAATTCCATTTCCAAGAAAGAGAAAACCCAGTGACGGGATAATGAAATTTAAGAAGTCATGGATCATCATGAATGTTTCAGACTTGCTTTCCGGAGCAGGAGCAAACATTTCTCCAAAACCATAAATTATCAGAATAATACCAGTTATAATTTTTAGAACGGACATTAATAAATTCCAGGATACTCACTGGGGTTTACCTCTGACATAATCTCATAAGCCGCATCAAAAATATCTTCAACACTTGGTTTTGAGAAATAGTCTCCATCAGATCCATACGCTGGTCTGTGGTCCTTAGCAGTTAAAGTCACCGGTTCAGAATCTAGGTGGTAATAGCCGCCTTGTTTTTGAAGAATTTGTTGCATGATGAATGCACTGGCACCACCTTCCACATCTTCATCCACAATCAACAACCTGTTGGTCTTTTTCAAAGACTCCGCACATGCATGCTCCAAATCAAATGGAATCAGCGTTTGAACATCAATCAATTCCACATCAATGCCCACTTTTTCTAATTCTTGAGCCGCTTGGGTACACAAATTAAAAGTGGAACCATAGGAGACAATAGTCAAGTCGTTTCCGGATCGAGTGACTTCCGGAACACCGAAAGGTTCCATAAACTCTCCCCAATTACTTGGTTTCTTTTCTTTAGTTCGGTAACCGTTTAGAGGTTCAATAACAAGTGCACAATCATCACTAGCCAAGAGCGTGTTGTACAATCCAGCTGCTTTGGTCATATTTCTCGGAACACAAACATACACA
>JAUILH010000258.1 GCA_030433115.1 Bacteroidia bacterium
TGTAGGAGTTTCTGCTTCTGGTGGTACTGGGAATGTAACTTATGCCTGGACTGGACCAGACACAACCTTTACAGGAGCTTCCGCTACTGAACTCTATGCTGGAACTTATGTAGTAACAGCTACTGATGCCAATGGATGTATTACCGTTGACTCTATTGCAGTTGAAGGAATTGCCCTTGCAATTGATCCTTTGCTCAATGCTGGTATCGGACAAATGGACATCTATCCTAACCCAAGTTCGGGTAACTTCACTTTGAGCCTCAACATGATTGATCGTGATGACCTCACCATTGAAGTTTTTGGTTTGAATGGACAAGTTCTTGCTGGAACGAGAGTCGCGAATACCTCCTTCCACGAAGAGAGATTCAACCTCAATACAGCTGCCGGTATCTACCTTGTCAAAGTTACCACTTCGAAAGGAAGTGCTACTCAGAAGGTGATCATTCGATAGTTGGATTAAATAATAATTTAGCCCTCGCAGGTTTCTCAACTTGCGAGGGCTTTCTTTTTGGGATGAAATATTTAAGTTATCCCTCAAACATGATAAATCTATTGAGGATTACTTTTCAATCAGCTATATTGGGCCAAATATCATAAGCAAATTTTGCTATTTCTTTACTATTTTCAGTTATCCCTAGCCACAATTACCCAACCATAATCAATTGACAATAAGAACATTACCACAAATACAACAGCTAAATCATATCTATATTCAAGTAATAGAAACCGATGGTTGATATTCATATATCCATTAAAAATTAGTTAATTTTTAATGGATATATTTGATTTGTAGTATGCATTTACTAAAATAAAAACCTAAAGTTCAATCTCTTACCTCAATTATCACCTTTTTTCCAGTCAGTATAAAAACATATAATTACTGACTTCATTTTTAACAAAACCTTATAACACAAGCTTTATTATGAAAAAAGTATTAACCATTTTCATTGTAATGTTGACTGCATCATTCGGATTCGGCCAGTCAATTAAAACGATGAAAGATTCTGATGTCAAGGAATATACTCCCATTGATTATTCATCATTGGAGGCTATTCCGAGTACTTCTAATGCTACACCTACTTCGAGTTTACCTTTGGGCACAACCATCTCATCAGAAACGGTAACCGCTGTAAAAATTGGAGAAGCATCCAATGTTTACACATTCCTTTCTGTGGTGACAAATAAAGTATCGGTAGCTCATGGCATTGGAACAGACTCTTCAGCTGTAGGTTTCATTTACAGGGAAAACGTCAACCAATGTGCGTTGAGTTCTGGTATCTTACGATATTCCGTTTCTTTGGACAATGGACAGACATGGAATACAGGTAGTGGATCTCCTACTGGGGGCTGCTATGGTATTGGACCATTGAACCCTACTTTTCCTCAACCAGCACGCTATCCCAATATGGCCTTGTTTACAACCCCTGGAAGTGCCGGAGGAGTTGACGATTTGAATTTAGTTTATGCAGCTCCAGTGCTTGATGCTGCCAGCAATTGGGACGGAAACGTACTGGGAACTGTTACCAATGTAGGAGGTGGATTAGGAACATTCTCTGTTTCAGAGGAACTCTATCCTTTTTCAAGTGGAAACCAATACTTTTCCTACTCAATCACGGAAAGAGTGCCAGGCGAATTCTGGTATGCTTCTTTTTCTTACTTAGGAACAACAGCCAACGTTGCCGATGACGATGTGATCCTGAATAAAGGTATTTATGACCCTGTAACACAGGAAATAACCTGGTCTGTTGCTGCTACTCTTACGCCTAACTATGAACTTTCTTTTGATGGGACCTTTCAGCACACAAGTAGACTAAGTGTTGCTTTCAGTCCTGATGGAACGACTGGATATGTTGGAATTATAGCGGATCTAGTTGGAGGAGTTGACACCACATGGTCACCTTGTTGGTCTGCCTCGACCGATGGTGGTAATACTTGGGGTTCTTTCGAAGAGTTTGACATGAGTCAATATTCTCAATTAACAGACTCTCTACAAAGTTTTTACTTCAGTATCGATACAACCACTGGTGACACCGTCCCA
>JAUILH010000139.1 GCA_030433115.1 Bacteroidia bacterium
CAGAATCATTATGAACGCTTTCGCAGAGACAGGGAATATCACTACTAAAATTCTAGTGCCATGGTTGAGTGTAGTGGCTATTAGCCCACAACTATTAACCCGTTTGCAAAGCAATGATCCAGCTGACAAAGTGAAAATCGACATAGAGACTTTCACGCAATTATTCACAATGGCAGGGGATTATCCCTACCAAGAGAAAACAAGTGTATCACTATGAAAACAGGAAAGAGACATATCAAAAGCGGAGATCAATTCAACGCCATGTTTCCGATTCCAGAGGGGAAAACGCAGCTCATTAAAAAAGCTGCCAACCTTGAAGATACACTCAAGTTGATGAAACAGATAACGGCAACAACACTTGAAGATACAGTGACTATTGCCGAATACTTGAAAGCATCTACTGAAAAACAGACTTGTTCAAACATCTGGAATTTCTGTTTCAATCATTTGCAATACACAAAGGATGAAATGGGGAAAGAACAAGTTCGCAGACCATCCAGAGTTTGGCAAGACAGAAAGGAGGGCGTGGATTGCGATTGTATGAGCGTGTTTATTGGCTCAATTTTAACGAATCTGGGAATTCCATTTGCGTTTCGATTAACCAAGTATCAGTCACCTGAATTTGAACACGTGTACCCAATTGCTTACACAAAGAACGGAGTATTAATCTTGGATGCTGTGGTTCACAAATTCAACCGTGAAGTACCGTATTCCGCTAAAAAAGACATCAAAATGGATTTAGAGTATTTAAACGGTTTTGACGAGGATGCCGAATTCGATCAGTTCACCGAAATTGATGAGATCCTCGAAAATGACTTTCCAATTGATGCTCAAGGAATAGTCGAACTGGAAGGTTTAGAAGGTAGAGCTGAAAGGCAAGCCCGAAAAGCCAAAAGAAAGGCTAAAAGAGCAGAAAAGAAAGTGAACCGCCCTCCACTAAAAGAGCGATTGAAAAAAGGACTGAATGTGATTAACAAATTCAATCCTGCCACAGCACTTCTTCGAGCAGGAGTTTTGGCAAGCATGAAATTGAATGTAATGAACGTAGCAAGTAAATTAAGATTTGCTTATTGGTCAGACAGTCAAGCTCGCCAAAACAACATGGACTTGAACAAATTCAACCAGTTGAAGCGAATTCGTGAGAAGATGGAAAAGATCTTTTTCGGAGCAGGTGGAAAAACAGAAAACCTGAAAAAAGCCATCCTATCAGGTAAAGGAAATAGAGACCGAAGAGTAACCTTAAATGGACTTGGAGAGATCATCTATCCAGTACATGACGATCAGGATTTGAGAACCATTCTTGGAGACGAACTCTTTGAAGATGAAGTTGGAGAATCTGGAGTAAATGGATTGGGCGCAGTTGCAACAGCTTCAGCAATAGCAGCAGCTTCAGGAGTAATAGGGACACTTGCAGCTTTAATTAAAAAGCTAGGAAGCCTATTCAAGTCTGGTTCGCCACAGGCAGACCAAGAAATAGTACAAGACAATACGGCTGCCGAAGAGGAAAAATCCAGACGTTTCAGTTTTAAGAATTTGGTAAGCAACTTCAAGAACAGAAACAGCAATGTAACAGATCCGACCACTCAGGCAACAGCACCAATTGTCGATCCCTCAATTCCAGAAGATCAAACATTCGATCCTCCCATGTATGATGATGAAGCTTCATTCACTCGAAGTGCAGAAGTTACATCAGAAGATAAGCCAGACGAAAAGAAAGGTGTTGTTGGATGGATCAAAGAACATCCTTTGCTGACCGCAGGAATTGCAACGGCAGTTGTTGGAGGAACTATTCTAGCAGTAAGAGCTACCAAGAAGAAAAAGGGCTTAGCAGGAGTTCCAAAAAAGAAGAAGACAAAAAGTAAACCCACAACGGCTAAAAAGCGCAAGACTCCTGCTAGGAAAAAGCCTGTACGAAAAAAGCCAACCAGACGCAGAAAAAAGCCAGTTAAACGGTCAACCTCTGTAAGAAAGGTGGAGCTGCTTTAATCAATGTTTAATCGCTAAAAATAAGTCAAATGAAAAAGAAGAAAAATAGCAATAAATCTGGCTCTATGCTTGAGAAGTATAAAGCCAAGAAAACCAAAGGCAACATTGCCAACACAGGATTAAAAACCCTAGTGGATTTGGTTGTAGGAGCTACACTTGGCGCAGGTATTGGCGCAACAACAGGTCGAGCAGCTCTTCCAGTAGGAATCTTACTTATGGCAGGTAGCCATTACTTTGATGAGGACACAGGAGTTCTCAGAATCGCAGGAGGTGCAACCATTGCCTACGGAATTGGGAAAGCAATCGAACATCAAAATATTGCAGCAGCTCAAGCAGTAAATGGATTCACACTTGCAGGAGAGCAAACCAAAGCCAAAACAAGGCTTACGCAATTCAAAGATGAAGTGTTTACTGCCTTCTACTTGAACAAGATTTTCAAGAAAAAGGAAGATGCACCAGTATTGGATGACCAAGCAGTCGGATCAATTGATCTTTCTCCTTTAGAGATCTACGAAACCAATAACCGCAGAGAAGCCATTCAATATGAGCTGAACCAAGAAGATGACTTTGAAGAGTTATCAGGCGGATATGACTACGAAGATCCAGAAGAGTACTCATTCGCAATGATTGAGGAAGATCCCGATTTAAGTCACATATAAACAAAACGAGTATTAACCATCCCGTTTGTTCGGGAACAAAATCAAATGTTATGACAGATGATGTAATGAATAGCGAATACAACAACGTTGGAGAGTTGTTTGGAATTGGCGAACTGGAAAGAGCAACCCAAGGGATGTCTCCAGTAAAAAAAGCAATGTTTATCAAAAGAATTGCTGGACAAGTCCACAGTTCAAGAAGATCACGTGGCGAAATGGAAAAATTCTTCAAGCAGCTTCCAAAGCACGTAAAAGGAGAATTGCTTAAAGGAGGTGTAAGACTTGCGGATTACACGATTTACTCAACCAAATTGATCACTTCAAAAACGATCAAAATGTTTGAGCCACAAGACGACAAAGAAGTTGCTGTGAGAAATATCTCCAATGCAAAGTTGCCTAAGAACATGGTTTTCTTGGTGAGTGGAATCATCCTTTTGACAGGGAAAATTCCAAATCCTCAAGACAAAGAATCAGTAAAGGCAATTGACTTCAAAAGTGTGAGTTCAGTCCCTGCAATTGCAAATGGCGAATTCAGCTTGAAAGCAAATAGAAAACAAATTGTACCAGAGAACCAATCCATCAGAAGATTCATCACGGATAATGATACAACTGTGCCTTTAGGGTATTACAAGTTGGACAATCCGAGATTAATCAGAGATGAAGAGTTGATTGAATTTACAGTTGAATTGGGAACTATGTTCAACATCCCCAACAACGAACAATACCTCTACATTGGATTAGACGGTACTGGAACCACTCCTTGATTTCTTGCCAAGGTAAGTTTGGTAGCTGTGGCATCCCTCTTTAGCCACAGCCTGCCAGACTAAAAAACAAATCATTAAGCACATATAAAATCAATTGAAATGAGTTACAAGCATAACATCATAAAGGAACGTTTTGACCTAAAAATCACCAGTCCAAACCAAGTTTTTAAAGGCGAATTTGAACTGGATAAGAACGCCAATTTCCTTATTGGTATTGGGTTAACTTCAGATAGAGATGATCTACTTTTCTATCGTGGAACGCAAAAAATTCAAGTTAATGACCAAGAGTTGTTTCCTGAAGAATTTGAAAGCCGATTACTCATGTCAGGGATTAATGTTTCCCCTAATGATCGAATGATCAAGGTTGGGAAAATTGAAACAGGGAATGGACGTGTCGAGATCTGGTTTAAAGATCAAGATCACCCTTTAACCAAGTTCACTCCTTACAGAGTTACCATCTATACCTTTTCAAAAGTTGATTGCGATAATGATTAAGCGAATTGTACATATCGTTCGTGTCAAAAGACAAGGAGAAAAGCTACAATTTCAAGTTAAGCTGCCCTCAAATGTCAATCAAATATTGTCGATATGGGCAACTGCAAATCCTGCCGAGAAAAGGCAAGTTGTTGGAGATGTAATTGAAAATGTACAGCCAGTTGAAAAGCTTTCAATTCGTCCAGTTTTTCCAATCAAACCACTAGCAAGATCAATAGACTACAACAAGGAGATTGGTTGGCTGTGGATGAGACTATCAGAGTGCAGAGATGTGTTCTACACCCAGATTATTAGACAAAGTGATAAGCTGTTTAATCAGTCCATTCACTTAGACAAAAGTCCAGGGGATTTTGGTGGAGGTTTATTCTGGATTAATGGCAAACAACATCAAGAATTTAATGTAACGGCAGAGCCAGACACGCAAGTTTTGGAGGGCTATTATGTTGACCGATTTGGAACTGGTTTAGCAGACTTCTACGAATTAAAAATCTACTTAACACTTGAGGTATGACAGAAGGATTAGCCATAGAGATTGCCGAGCGCAAAATGAAAGAGTTGGGAGTTGGAGATAACTACCTCATACGGTTAAGACATTTTCAAATTCCACCTGCAAGTAAGATTGAATTGGATGCAGAAAACGAACTCTTGATTCTAGTTAAGCCAGATGAATATGTCAAGATGTATTCCAAGGCAGGAATCTTCAATTTAAGAGATAATCGCATCAATGAAATGCAGTATATCCACCGAGGGAAAACATGGATTATCAACCAAGAAACAAAACGCTACTTACAGGTCAAAATCATTCAAGTAATACCGAACATAAAATTGAAATAAGATGGAAGAAATATTTGAAAATAAGAACCCCAAAAAGACGGGTAAAGTGTTTAATGAACCTTACAACATTCAGCGCATCAATCGGCTGAAAGGAATTATTAAAGGGATTCATGAACAAGGAGGATGTAAGTTCTACTCAATTTTTGTGGACGGGGAAATGGTTGTAGCGAAGAACGACAACATTGAGCTTTTCGATAACTACCATCAATACATGGAACCGAATACACAGCAAGTTGAAATTCGATTGCACTTCGGTAGATCCCCAAATTGCAACAGACATATTTTCCATACCAATCAAACGGCATTAAGTGGTGTGCCTGCAAAGGATGTAGAGCAACGAATCAAAGAAGCTTTGGAAAAGCAAAAAATGGAGACGGAAATCGACCTTTTAAAAAAAGAGTTGAAACGAAAATCCAAAAAGCTCAAACAATTCAAAACACTTCAGGCAGAACTGGATGACAAGCAGATTGACATCAAGGATCTTATTAAACAAGGAATGGAGATTTACGGTCAGTTCAATGCTAACAAATCAGGAGCGATAAATCCTACTGTTCATGGTGCGCCAGAAGTTGAAGTTGAGGTTGAATCAGAGCCTGAAACAAAAGCGGATAAGCATTATCAGAAAATGAAAAATGAATACTCCGAAAAAGAACTAGAGAAAGCATTAAAGACGTGGGAAATATTCACGGCTTACCCAGAACTCAAAAAGGAATTCACAGAATTAGTTAATCATAAAATCAAGCAAAATGGAGAAGCATAAGTTCACAATTAGCATTTCGGGAAGCAAAAAAGAAGCAACCGAAAAAGTAAATGGTTTAGCGGTTTTAGCAGCCTATTTATCAACTGACACAATCAAAGCATTGGCAAAAGTGGTCAAAGAAGATCCTGCCAAGGTGGAGTTTGCCAAACACTACTTAGGAGTTTCCTAACCATCAAAATTCAGAGCAATGAAAAATGAAGTAATGATACAGCCACAACAACAGCAGCCTACCACACAAATCGTGTTAGATAAGGAAAAGCGTTCATGGTGGAACAGCTTGACGGATAAACAACGTCACGCCATTACTTCATTGGCAATTGTTCTAGGTATTTCAGTTGTAGCTGTAATTGCAATAAAGTTCGCATCAAATCAAGTTCGAGAAGCAATAGCCAACAAAGAGGAGAACAACAGTTTTGGATCTAAGGATCATGCGACTTGGGCAAAGCAACTCAAAAATGCTTTTGACAATGATGGTTGGTGGGGAACAGATGAAGTTGCAGTTCGACAAGTGTTGAGAGCAATACCATCACAGGAGGACTTTCAAAAGGTTCAAACATCCTATCGAAAACTATACAAAGGAGCAAACCTCATTGAAGATATGACCAGCGAGTTGAAAACAAGTGAATTCAATGAAATGCTTGCCATTGTTCAGGCTAAACCTCAAAAGGCGAAAGATGCTGGATCACCAATTTATGATCCGCATGGTTGGGCAAAACGATTGTACAGCGCATTAGACTACGCTTGGTTAGGGCTTTTCTGGGGAACAGACGAAGATGCGGTCTTAGCTGTGTTTAGTGAAATCCCAACTCAAAAAGCTTTCAACGAAACAGCACAGGTTTATGCCAATATGTATGGTACTTCTCTAGCAGATGATTTAGATGGTGACCTTGACTGGACAATGGATTGGCGAGAAAAAATCAAGAAGAAACCTAAAAGTTAAACACTCAAAAAGACAAGATAATGGAAAAGAAAACGAAATATATTTTAATCGGTCTGGGTGTGGTAGCAGTTGGTACTGGAGCGTATATCTTCTATCAACAAAGAAAGAAAAAGCAAGCCAATACCCAACGTGATTTTGAATCGGCAATCAACAATAACACATTGCCTTTGCCAACAACAACATCATTACCATCTAAACCGAGTAGTTCAGGATCTAGTAGTAGTGGTTTTCCACTCAAAAAAGGCAGCAAAGGAACACTAGTAACAAGCTTGCAAAAGGCACTCATCAAAAAGTATGGAGCTTCCATTCTCCCAAAATGGGGCGCAGATGGATTTTTCGGATCAGAAACTGTCAATGCCTTAATCTCAAAAGGGCTTCCAACATCAGTTGATTCAGACACTTTTACAAGTATTGTACTAAGTTCTGGTTCAAGTTCAGGATCTTCTAGTGCGCCAGATGTATTGGCAGATGATACGGCTTCAGCCATCTCAAATAAGTTACATAAAGGAATAGCAGCCAAAGATGGTGGTATTGTTTTACCTGCTTTACGAAAAATTCGAGATGTAAACCACTATAAAGAGGTTAGCACAATCTTCAAGCAAACCAAAATTGGTTGGGTAAGCAAAACCATTGTAACAGCACTTCTTGACGCATTTAAACTAGCATCCAATAGAAAGAAAATCAATGAACAGTTCTATCGAATTGGATTGAAGTATGACGGATCTAAATGGTCATTGTCAGGCTTTCTAGGTGTAATAGATCAATTGGTAACAATCCAACCAACCTATGTATGGAATGACGCAGGTCACAAGCTGCAAGTTCCAAAGAACACAATTCTGGGCGAATACTTAGATGCAAACAATGGCGTGACTGAATTTGAAACGCTTGACGGCAGAAGACTATTCGTGAATACTAATCAAATAAGATACGCACAATGATAGCACAAGTAAGACAAATCGCAAAAGACAGAGGTTTTGTTCTATATGAAGAACCTTACCGATTAAATATCTGGGCATTTCGTGCGAACAGCGAAAAGCCAAATTCATTTGATGACGAACTACACGTTTTCACAAACATTGCTCAATCAGGAAGACCAAAATGGGCATATCTGGTTTTTAAGATAACTACTGATCCGGGTACTTATTGGTTGAAGAATCCAATGAACCCAAAAGGAACTGCAATTCTTAAAGCAGGTCAATATGTGGATGTGTATCGAATTGACAAGCATAGAAACAAGTATTACGCACTTTGTCAACGAAATGGGAAAGTCACGGTAATAAGAGACTATGACAGAGATTCACTTCTTGATTTTAATAATGGTAAAGAAGAAACTGGAATGTTTGGAATTAACATTCACAGAGCCAGAAAAACAGGAGAAACATACACTGTAGATAACCATTCGGCAGGTTGCCAAGTTTTCAAGAACGCCAATGACTTCAACTTCTTTATGAAGCTCTGTGAAGTTCACAGAAAACTGTACGGTAACAAGTTTACCTACACGCTTATTGATAAGCGCATGGAGTTTAGAAGTAAGCTCAAAAAGATCACAATAGGTTCAGTATTAATCAGCATCCTTTTAGGAGGATATTTCCTTGTAACAAATGAAGACAATGAGTAAGAAAATAGCATATAGCAAGTTGACCTTTATCCTTTCAGTTATTGGTTTTCTTGGTAGTCTGGGATTCTATTTCGGAGTATTGAGAGAGATCTATTCGGAACCAGATTCAAAAGTAGTAATCGAACGATTAGAAAAAGAAAACAAAGAGTTAAAAACCCAAGTCAAGGTATTGACTGGAATGGTGGACGAATGTAAAGATGAGTAAATCAAGAGAACATATCATTTCAAAAGCGGAGCGAGAATTTGTCAATCAAATCAAAGAAGCTTTATTAAAAAAACAAAAGCTATCCAGACCAAAAACGGAAAGCATAGCTAAGTCTTTTGGTATTATTGATAAGACAAAAGTGAAAGAGTTAACTGAACTAGCAATTGTTGAAGTAGCTCGATCAATCTCACTTTCAAATGATAGTCCTTTTGATAAATACCAAAGTATAGTAGATCTATATTCCATTCAAACCAATTTATCCTTTAGAACCAGTATGAGTGTGTTATTACAACAATACTCAACGCCTGCACCAATTGGTTATTTGATGGGGCTTTATTGTGGAATAGATGATGGAGAAAAGACATTGTTTGAACCATCAGCAGGAAATGGACTACTTACCATCGCTACCAAGCCATCCAAAGTAACAGTTAATGAGATTGACCCAATTAGAAGAAGAAATCTAAAAAGCCAAGGCTACAATGGAACTTATGCATTGGATGCCAGTCAAGAGTTCCACAGGTTCGCTAGAAAGTTTGATGCAGTAATTACCAATCCGCCTTTTGGAAGATTACTAAAGGCTGCGGATCACAATGGATTTTTAATCCGTGAACTCGATCATCACATGGCGATCCTAGCATTACAGACCATGAAGACCAATGGTAGAGCAGCGATTATTGTTGGTGGTCATACCGTTTGGGATGAAAGAGGTCGAATTCAAAAAGGGAAAAACAGAATCTTCTTCAATTATCTGTACAAGCATTACAACGTAGATGATGTGATTTTAATTGATGGAAGCAGTTTGTATTCACGTCAAGGAACTTCCTTCAACACTCGATTAATCCTTATCAACGGAGTGAATAAGCAACAAAGCGGAGTTGCACCTCTAAAAACTACCGATCAAGCCACAGTAGTTAAATCATTTGATGAACTCTATAATAGAATTAGTATGCACTTCCCAAATAAAAACAACACGTTAAGCAAGCTTGAGATAGAAGCTCTGGAACTTGAAAGTCAATTGTTAGCGCAAGAGTTGGGCGCACCGTATGTTCCTGCATCCGATTCTTGTGTTATTCTGGATACGCAAGTTCCAGATGCCATGGAGTTTGAAATGCATCAAGCCATTTCAAGAATTAAAGAAGATGTTGGAGGGGACATAGATAATTTCGTTCGTCACCGACTAGGCTACAATACAAAAGCAGAATTGTGTCGTTCACTTTCTGCCGAACAAATTGATGCAGTTGGAATGGCAGTTTACAACATTGAAGCACTTAACCAAGCTGTAATTATTGGAGATCAAACAGGTATTGGTAAAGGTCGAGTGGCTGCATCAATAATTCGCTATGCGGTTCATCAGGGCATAATGCCCATTTTTCTTACCGAGAAAGCCAACCTGTTTTCAGACATCTACAGAGATTTATCAGCTATTGGTTCAGCTCATTTGAAGCCGTTCATAGTTAACGCAAGAGCCAGTAAAACTCAAATCAAAGATGAGAATGGAAATGTAGTGTATGAAGCGTTATCAAAACCAGAACAAGATCAAATTTTTGAAGATCGAAAAATTCCAAGTGAATACGATTTTGTTGTAGCTACTTATTCTCAATTCAATTCACCACAAAAGAAACCTCAAAAACCACAATTCCTTTTGTCCATTGCAAAAAACAGCATCATCATAATGGATGAAAGTCATAATTCTAGCGGATCATCCAATACAGGAATTTTCATGCAAGGAGTATTAGCTAGAACTTCTGGAGCTGTCTTTTTATCGGCAACATTCGCAAAGCGACCAGACAATATGCCCATCTATGCTATGAAAACGGCTATTTCAGAAGCGAATATGTCAAAAGAAGACTTGGTGGATTCAATCAATAAAGGTGGAGTCGCATTGCAGGAAGTTTTAGCCAGTCAATTGGTGGCTGAAGGTCAAATGATAAGAAGAGAACGAACCTATGAGGGAATCGAAGTAAACTACATAACACTTACAGATAAAGCCAATGAACATAAAGCAATAGCCGACAATATCACAAACATTGTTCGAGATATTATCGCTTTTCAAACTAATCATATTGACAATAGAGTTGATGAGTTGGATGAAATAGCAGCAGCCGAGGGAAAAGAAGTTGATTTAAGAGAGGGAACAAACCAAGCAGGAGTTGATAACCAACCATACTTTTCAAAAGTATTCAATGTGATTAATCAAATGCTTTTCTCCATCAAAGCAGAAGCGGTTGCTGAAAAAGCCATTGCACGATTAAAAGAGGGCAAAAAGCCAATTATAGCATTCGCTAGTACCATGGGTAGTTTCATTGAGCAAATGGAAGATCAAAACGGAATGCCAGTAAATCATGGAGATACAGTAAAAGCAGACTTTTCAATCGTTTTGGAAAAAGGACTTGAAGGTGTTATGCGCTATACTGTTACTGAACCTGATGGCTCTAAGTCTTATGCAAAATTTGATATTGCTGAACTATCAATTGATGCTCAAGAAGAATACTTTAGAATTTCAGAAAACATCAAGAAGATAGCAACGGGAATTACAATTTCTCCGATTGATGTCATCATCCAGAAAATTCAAAATGCAGGTTATTCAGTAG
>JAUILH010000259.1 GCA_030433115.1 Bacteroidia bacterium
TTTCCAGAACATCAAAATCCAAATTGGCTAGAATTTGCTTGTATTCATTGCCAGCGTCCTCCATGTCCCAATCATTGGTTTCAAAAAACCACTTTACTTTGAGATGCGTTTTACCAGATTGCTCCAACCAAGCCAAACTTCTAATAATATCCAATAGGATTCTTGACGTAGATGTATTAAAATACTCAAGTGCCAACTGAACCGTAGTACTTTCTTTAGGCGCTTCTTTGTACCTATCAATTTCTTCCATCAACGGACGGTAGAATTCAGTTGCATTTTCGGGTAATGACCTTCCAAATATTTTAAGGTTTCCTGATCCGGTATCGAATCGAACACCTGGTGTTTTTGTTGTTAAGTCAAAATCTATACTCATAAAGCAATGTTGTAGCGGTGAACCAAAGTAACTAAAAATTGAAAATTGGCGCACTTTTTTCTGTGAAAAAATAAACTTTCACTCTAAAACAGCATCATTAATCGATTAGTTGGACAAGTTCCCACAATACCCGTGCTCCGACATTGGCGTCCCAATCATCCTCATACCCAGGAGCTACCTCACACAAGTCGAATCCTACAACCTGTTTATCAGACAGTTTTAATTGGTGCAATAAAAACCTAATTTCTTCAAATCGGAGTCCACCAGGTACCGGGGTGCCGGTGTTTGGGCAGAGTGATGGCTCCAATCCGTCGATATCAAATGATACATAGACCTGATCAGGTAAATTGTCTATAATTTCTTTGCATAATTGAGACCAGGGTGTACCGCTTAGCGTTGATTCTCTTAATTCCCAGTCGCTGTAGCACAAGATGCGTGGATCGGTCTGAATGCACTGCATCTCTTCATTGCTCAAGTCTCTGACTCCCAATTGGACTAATTTTTCAAGTTCTGATACATTCAAGACTCGATTCATGATGCTGGCATGGGACTGCTCAAACCCCTCATAGGCAATTCTTAAATCTGCGTGGGCATCCACCTGCAAAATGCCAAATCCGGATGTCTGCTCAGCCAGTGCTTCAATTAACCCAAGCGGTGAACTGTGCTCTCCCCCTAAAACGGCGACCTTCTTTTTGTCTTGAAACAATTGCAAACATCTCTCTTTAAGGTTCTCCTTCAAATGATCTTGTGCAGCGTTCACTTCAGCAATCAGGTTGGCAAACTCATCCACAGAATCACCATTTTCCAAAGCTTCAAAATATGGTTTAAGCTGCCCATTGTATTTATCATTCAGTTTTACCCAGTCATCTGAGATTGGAAGCATATGCACTTTTTTGTAGGCTGCATTTTCCACCAAAGGATGATAAAAATCTAGTTGGGTGGAGGCTTCTAAAATAGATACTGGTCCGCGTGAAGTCCCTTTTTTGTAAGACGCGGTCACGTCCCAGGGAACAGGAATAATTACCAAATCAGCCTCCTCAAGAGAAACCGGAAATCCAAAAACATTTCCATTAGCGACTCCTACTCCATTCGGATCAAATTGCGACATGTTCGTTGATCATTGATTTAACGAAATTGGGAACAGCAAATGCGTTGGCATGAATGTCTTCATTGTAATACCTTAAAATGCGTGAAAAACCGGCCTGTGATATACGCTCTCTGATTACTGGTAAATCTAAAGGATCGATATCACCTTTGATGCCCCATTGAAAACTCCACATACCAGTTGGATAAGTTGGCACAAAAAACAAATTAACTTTGGTTTTTTCTGCGCCAAAAATCTGCGCAATGGTTTGATTCAATTCCGCAAAAGCTTTTTCATTGAACTTGGGAGATTCTCCCTGTGCGACTAAAATGCCAGTAGATTTGAGCGCATTGTAGCAATTCTGGTAAAACTCAACGGTGAACAAACCTTCTGCCGGACCAACCGGATCTGATCCATCGACCAAAATAAGGTCATAGGTTTCTGGCTCCGCATTTTTCACAAAGGCAATCCCATCATCAATGATGAGTTTGAGTTTGGGATGATCAAAAGCAGCTGCTATGTTGGGCAAATGAGCTTTACACGCTTCAATCACTTTGCCGTCAATTTC
>JAUILH010000006.1 GCA_030433115.1 Bacteroidia bacterium
CATCAAACAAAAGCCCAGTTTGGCGCCATCACCAACAACTGGCCAGTTTCTTGGATCGGGCTCATTAGGGTCTTCCAGCCTTAAAGAAAATACTCCCCAATCATCAACATGATTATGACCATGAGAAGGGTGATAGGTCATAGCACCAGCCCACACATCCGTATAGGTCATTGTGCTGTCGGCATTTCTATGATAAATTCTTTGAACGATTAACTGTCTCGGTGGAGAGCCATCCGGACAAATTCCAGGGTCTCCCAGTACGGTATCAGTTCCACAAACAAAGTAATCGGAACCACGAACGGTAAGTGGACCGTGCCCTATATTGGCAGTGGAACCAGTTAATTTTAAGCGACCGTTATTTGGTCCGTTGCCTGTCTGAGAAAACTCACTTGGTCCACTCATATAGTTGGCAAGCGCATCCCATGAAATGGTAATATCGGGTAATAAGTCGCAATCGGCACTGCTGTCTTTACAAACACAGTCCGTTCCATTTGTAATGGTACATTGCGAAAAACCTGTTTTGCTTCCCAACAGAAGGAAAATTCCCACGAAAAAAACACGAATATTCTTCATAACAATGAGTTACAGAGTGAAAAGGTACTAAATTTATACGTGAAGCGTTCAACTATTGATTCAATGTACAAGGACATTTATGTAAAGGGGCACCCAATTTTTGGTCAGGGATTAAAATTTAAAGCAGATCCCTTGGCTTTTTTTGAGGAGATAAAAACTTACAACCCGGGCATCCAAAAGTTCCGGTTTGGCTACTTACCAATGGTGAATTTGTCGCATCCCGAATTGATTAAACATGTGCTTCAAACAAACAATAAAAACTACTATAAAGGTAGAGAATACATGCACTTGAGGCCAGTGCTTGGGAATGGTTTGTTGACAAATGAAGGGGAGAGTTGGTTATCTCAGAGACGGCTGGCCCAACCAGCTTTTCATAAACAAAAGATACAAGGTTTTATTGAGGTAATGGAGTCTTCTACTGAGGCTATGATAGACGTGATTAGAACTCAGCCAGAAGTGGATTTGCATGACTGGATGATGAAGTTGACTATGGATATCGTGTCCAGAACAATGTTTGGAATACAAGTTAAAGAAGATGAAGAAAGGGTGGAACAGGCTTTATCTGTTGCTATTGAAAGTTCTTATGGTCGAGTTCAAAGGCTGATTAATCCACCGCTCTGGCTACCCATTAAGTCGATTAGACGCTACAATCAGAGTATTCGGGATCTCAATGAAGTAGTGAATACGATCATATCAAACAGGAGACAGTCTAAAACCAGACATGACGATCTGTTGGACATGTTTATGTATGCAGAAGATGAAGACACACAAGAAACCATGTCGGACAGCCAACTGAGAGATGAAGTCATGACAATTTTTCTGGCTGGTCATGAAACCACAGCAAATGCTTTGACCTGGGCACTTTATATTTTAAACAAACATCAAAACAAGCAAGCGCAATTATTGGAGGATTTGAAATCCAACGATTGGTCTTACAACACCCCCTACCTCAATTTAGTTATTAAAGAAACACTCAGATTATTCCCTCCGGCTTGGGCAGTTGGCAGACGAGCCCTTGAAAATGATGAAATTGGAGGAGTTGAGGTTCCGGCTAAAAGTAACATCACCATTTGTGCTTATCAGGTGCACAGAGATCCTGAACTTTGGGATCAGCCAGATGTATTTATGCCGGAGCGATTTGAATATGAAAAAGAGTATCACAAGTTTCAATACTTTCCGTTCGGAGGAGGTCCAAGATTTTGTATTGGAAACAACTTTGCTCAACTTGAAATGCAAATTATCCTGAGTCAATTTTTAAGACAGTTCGAATATGATTGTTCTAAGGAGATCGAGAAAGAACCGATGATTACATTAAGACCAAAAGGTGGACTTTCGGCTCAACTTACTCAGCGATGAGTTCCTCAACAATATTGTAAAATTCCTTAACCGTTTCCTGGTATTTCTCGCCAGTTCCAGGACCATAGAAACCAGTATGAATTTTTCTGACGACTCCTTTTTTATCAATGAATATGGTGGTTGGAAAAGACATGATGTGATTCAACATAGGTAGTTTTTTGTTGGCCTCAGATTTGCCACTAAGTCCTGCATGAAGAAACGTGTAGTCTGCATTAAGGTGGTCTTTCAACCTCTTAACATTGCTCATAGCAACACTATGTATATCTGATCTTTCAAAACAAAGCGCCACTATTTCCAAATCGTTTTTAGGCTTTTTTTGTCTCATTTCTGTGAGCAAACGTGTTTCGTCCAGGCAGTTAGGACACCAAGATCCCATGATTTGAATGATAGTGACCTTGTCATTAAATTGCTCTGATGGATAGGTCACCATCTTATTATCAATGTCTGGAAACGAGAATTCAATACCCTCGTACCCCTCTTTTATATAGGTTAATGAATATGGATTTCTCAATTTAAAATCGGGGTTAATATTGGCTACCCAGGGCTCCCTCCAGTGCGTACCAGATTTAAAATACGCTTCATCAATTTTATCCTCTGAGGCAATATGTGCTTTGAAAAGAAAGGCATGTGACCCATCAAAACAACTTAAAATTAGGGTGTCATTACAAAAACTACCAGCCAAGTAACGAAAATCTCCGGTTTCTGTTAAAAAGGTACCGTGCACTGCATCTCCAACGGAGTGAAATAAGCCAATGGCATCACTCACATCTTCACTATCCGGAGAAAAATGAACCTCCCAATTGTCTCCATTATTTAATGGGAACTTGTCGGGTTTACAAGCATAACGTTTTTTGTCAGTCCTTTCAGCAGAAAATCGAATTTTATAGTCTTTGTGCTTTGCGTAATTGTACCAGTAACCTTCAATGTTTTTCTCAGAATTCACTTTTCCCTTGAACTCAGAATCAAAAACCGGCAACATCATGAAAATAGAATCGCCTTTGTATTTTATCTCATCAACCACGATTCTCTCTTCTGCATTCATGATCACACCATGATGAGTGTCTTTGAATTCAAACTCAAACTCCAACATGTCGCCATCACCCAGGTCCATTGAAAAGAGCCAGGTACCGGCTTCCGGAGTCGAAATATTTTGGCTTAATTTGTCGGTTGTTGGCTTCTTGACCTCACACGAAATCAGTGCCAAAGAAAAAATAAGCAGGCTTAAAAGTTGTTTCATAAAGTAGTAGTATCACCAAAGTACAACATTTAGCCGTATTTTGATGTCTACAAATGTAGGTAATAAAGAAAATTAGTCCAGATGCAACTTTTTGTGCAAACTTGTAGTCTTAACTCCGAACCTGTGACATATGACAGATGAGCAACTGATTAAATCGAGTATAAAAGGAGATAGAGTTGCGCAGAAAAAGTTGTATGAGAAGTATGCGGGCAAAATGATGGGTGTGTGCATGAGATATGTGGATAACCAGGATGATGCCAGTGATGTTTTGCAAGATGGGTTCATAAAGATCTTTGAAAAACTGGGCTCTTATAAGCATCAAGGTTCTTTTGAAGGGTGGATCAGGCGAATATTTGTAAACACAGCGCTAGATCACTTGAGAAGGAATAAAAACATGAAGTATGCTGTGGAGTTAGATGGGGCTGAATACCTGGCACCTCAAATGGAGAATGTATTGAGCGGATTGGCAGCAGATGATCTATTGCAAATCCTTAATAAAATACCTTCTGGATATAGAACGGTATTTAACATGTACGCCATTGAAGGATATAGTCATAAAGAAATAGCTGACGCTTTGGACATTTCTGTCAACACATCTAAATCACAATATTCGAGAGCAAAAAGTTTTTTGAGGAAAATAGTGGAGCAACACGATTTAAGGTAATTGGGGAAAAAAGACAACATAGAAGAAATTTTTAAGGACGCATTTGAGTCGTTTGAAGCGCCTGTAGACCCATCTGTTTGGGCTGGGGTGCAATCAGGAATGTCCGCCGGTGCGGGATCGGCTGGTGCTGGTGCTACCGGAGCGAGCTTAACGGCAAAAATTATTGGCTTCACAGTTGCTGCTGCAGTTACCACAGCTGTGGTAGTTGGTATTTATCAGTACACGTCTACGGATGATGAACCAAAACATACTGAGGAAACCAAAAAAGAATTGGTGGAGCATACAACAAATCCGGACGTGGATTCCAAGAAGCCTTTGATTGTTGAAGACCAAATCTCAGATAGAGAAATTGATCAAAAAGAGCCAAAACCGACTTCAAGTCAAGATCAACCAGACACAACTAAACCAGAAGAAACTAAAACAAGCTCTTCTAATGTGCCTGTTAACTCGCCAGATGAACAAACGGATTCAAACGTGTCAGACAATAACTCAAACACGTCTTCTGACGACAAAGTAGCAGACAAGCCTGACAAATCCGATAAACCAGACAAAGCGAACAATAAGCCTCCTGTGAAATCCGCTGATAAACCGGAAAAGACACCGTTGAAAATAACAGCGCGTATTGAAAACGCAAGAGGAGCCGCTCCGTTGAAGGTTAATATGGTGGGAGAAACAAATGGAAAGGACCTGGTTTGGTGGGTGAATTACAGTGAAGGAAAGCAAATTCTGGAAGGGAATGAGCAGTCGTTTACTTTCAATGAACCTGGAAATTATCTGATTTCGGTTATTGGTACCAATGAAGCGGGAGAAAAAGAAAAACAAGAGTTTGTGGTTGAGGTTGAGCCGAATGTGGAAATTTCCTTGAAGCTGGAACCAGCTCTATTGGGAAGAGATAAAGGTGTTATTTTGACACCAGGAGGCTTTGATAACCAGGCATTGAAATTCATCATTGAAAATGAAGACCAGTTTGCCTTTTTCAAAATGGCCATTGTAGATGCGAATACTCAAAAGATCGTTTTTGAAACTAGCGATATCTCTCAAAGAAACTGGAACGGAACAAATCAATACGGAGAACCCTTACCGGCAAGTCAGAACTATTACCTTACCATTTTTGCCGGGGATAAAGAGGGGAATACCATTGAGCCAATCAGAAAGCGATTGACCATCATACGTTAATCGATCTTTACACCGATTACCAGAATATCATCTACTTGTTTTTGATCTCCTTGCCACGATTTAAGGGTGTCATTTAGTCTCTCGTGTTGCTCATCCATGCTCAAATGATTCACTTCCAATAACAGCTGTTTAAATCGTTTTCTGGTGAACTTTTTGTTTTTCGGTCCACCAAACTGATCCGTGTACCCGTCCGAAAATACATACAAACTATCTCCATGCTCCAATTGAAACTCATGAGAGAAAAACCCTTTTTCATGGTCAGACGAGCCGCCAATGGATTCTTTAGTTGGTTCGTAAATCAACAACTCTCCGTTTCTAACTATATACAATGGGTTAAAGGCTCCGGCAAACTGACACATCATGCTATCTAAATGAACAGCACACAAGGCAATGTCCATACCGTCTTTGGTACTGGCAACACCCTCTTCACTCTGATGCAGAGCTCTGATGATCATTTTGTCCAACTTTTCAAGGGCCTGATGAGGCGCATCAATGTTACTGTTGTTCACAATCTGGTGAAGGAATTCATTACCGATCATACTCATAAATGCCCCAGGAACGCCATGTCCCGTACAATCAGCAGCAGCAAAAATAAGGACCCCTCTAATGTGAGAAAACCAATAAAAATCACCACTAACAATGTCTCTGGGCTTATACAAGACAAACGATGATCTAAAATAAGATTGCATGATACCAATATCTGGTAATACAGCGCGTTGAATTTGCTTGGCGTAAACAATGCTGTCCGTTAAATCCTTATTGGTTTGCATGAGTCGTGTGGCGATCTGTTTTCTTTCAGTAATGTCTGTATAAACCACTACTATGTGTCTCAAAATACCATCTTGATAAACAGGCGTTAGTGAGGCTGTGGTCCACATGACGCCCCCATCTTTCTTATTGTGAAAGGAGTCATAAAAAATGGTTTTTGAACTCACGTGGAAATTCTGCACAATTTCTTCAATATTCTTATTGGAACTGAGGTTTTGAATGGTATGCGCTTCCTTTATGATCATTCCGAACTCATCACTCGTATATCCGGAATTTCTAACCATTCCAAAATTGTAATACTCAATTACACCAAATTCATCTGTAATGATCACCGCCTCATTCATCCTTTCGGCCACCATCGACAGTTTTTCAAGCTCCTTATTCTTTTCCTGAAGCTCGTCTTCAAACGTCTTTCTATCGGTGATGTCTGTGTACACCCCAATGATGTTTTTGAGCTTACCTTTTTTATTGTATATGGGTGTTAAAGTGCCGCCGGTCCAGCGCTTGTTTCCTGTTTTACTGATGTGCAAACTGTCGTATCTGAAAGGCCTGTCTACTTCATGAAAACCCGCAATAACAGCAGGCAATTCTTCATATGAGCTGAGGTCTTTTAAATTTTTAATTTGTCCATATTTAGACGCTTTAAATTCTTCTAAGGTCTCATACCCGGCCATTTCATGAAAAGACCGGTTATACCACTCAATGTTTCCATGTGCATCACAAATCAAAACAGCATCATAAATTTCTCTTGCAACAATGGAGAGCCTTTCCAGGTCCTTATTGTTCTTTTGAAGCTCAAAGGTTCGCTGCCTGATGAGTTCCTCCAAACGTCTTTTCGATCTTGATAGTCGCCGGGTTCTCCACAACAGTAATAGGTAAATTATAATGATGGAAAGCGGAATGATAATGGCATAAAACCAGGTTTTTTTCCAGAAGGGTCCTTCTATTTCGAAGGCGTAAGTTCTTTCATTGCTCCAATTCCCGTATGCATCACGACAGCGCACTTTGAAGGTATATTTTCCCGGTGGTAGGTAAGGGTAAGAAGCAGAGGATTCTTTGGTTTCCGGAGACCAGTCGCTGTCATAACCTTCTAACATGAACTGATACACGACTCCATCTGCATTCTGGAAGTCAATTCCAGTGAAATCAAAGGAAATGTGATTGTGCTCATGGTTGAAAACAGGATCAACAGGTAAGCCATTCTTTTCTTTAAGGTCAGGATACTCTTTTCGCCAATTTACGGCTCCGTACTGAATTCTGAGATTACTCAACAACATAAATGGTGCAGTTGTCTTTGGAATGTCATTCTCCTGAACGTAGCGGTAGGCTCCTTTGATACTGCCAAACCAAACACTACCGTCTTTACTTACCATGAACGCTTTATCATTGGTTTCTACACCACCAAAACCATCTGCCTTGGAAAAAGCCCGTTTAGAGTTAATAGTCCCATTTGGGTTGAGCACAATTTTGTCCAGACCAGATTGATGTCCCACCCAAAGGAAACCATCCACAAACCTCACGAAATAAGGGCTGTTATTGCTTAAGCCAGTCGATTTATCCAAAAGAATGGTTGGACCGTCTTTTCTCAATACAGAAATTCCTGACTGATGAAGCACAAAGTGGTTGCCCTGATCGTCTTGCGTTATATCGCGAAAAGAACCGGTCTTTTCTGGTAGAGAATACTCATGAGACCGTTCACCATCATAACTAATTACCTGGTCCTCTGTTAAAAACCACATCACTCCATCCCGATCTTCGTAAATGTAATTGATCGTGACATCACCCAACACCTCAGGAAGTAAAGTATAAACAGTATCCTCTTTTAAAACCTCAACACCCATATCTGTTGACAGCCACATTTCTCCCGGACTGGCTTCATAAACGGAATAGACCTCATGATCGTTAAACTGAACTGGGGTATAAATTGAATCTCCTTGATTGGTATATACAATGACACCATCGATGGTTGTGACCCACATGTTCCCGGCGTGGTCTTCAAGTAAAGAGGTAACGTAATTGTGAGGTAATCCTGTGTCTTCTGTGAAAGATTCAATCTGGCCGTCCGGTCCCATTCTATCCAAACCTTTTTCCGAGCCAAACCACATATTCCCGAATCGGTCTTCCTCTAAACACATGATTTGGTTGCTCGATAAACCAACTTTTTTGTTGTAAGAGGTAAAAGCAAAGCCATGAAACAGAGAAAACCCTGTTCCGTCGGTGCCCACCCACATGTTCCCATTATTGTCTCTATAGAGGTCATAAATGTAGTTCGTATTGAGTCCGTTCTCATCATTAATGACATGTACCATATCATTTTGGTAGACATAAATGCCCTCTTCTTCTGTAGCAACCCAAATGCTGCTTCCCTGACCTTCTTCAATGTCTATAATACCGACTGTGTTGAGGCTGGAATCAATAAAATCAGGTCTTTTAAAAATATCTTCATCCAACTGCCAAACCCCTTGATCAGATGCACAAAAAAACCGGTTTTGACCATCCAGTAAGAAAGCGTTAACCAACTTGGCGTCAAAATGAGAAACTCCGGTCACGTTTTTCGCTTTGTGATTTTTAATACGTGCAACGCCATGCCCATACGACCCGACCCAGATATTTCCGTCGGCGTCCTCTCCAATCGCATTAACCTTACTAAACCCCAAACCATCATTAATGCCATAATGCGTGAAGTTTTTACCGTTGAACATGTACAAACCATGGTCTTCCGTACCAACCCAAATATTGTTCAACCGGTCTTCAAATACGCACCAAACAGGGCTATTAGTAAAACCGTCTTGTTCGGTAAACTGTTTGAGTACATTGTTTTTCGATTGAAATAACCCTGTTTCTGAAGCAATCCACAGCGAACCATCTGACGCGTTGATGATCTTCCAAACTGTGAGACTTGAAAACTCTTTTCCATGAAAACCGTCGAACTGCCTCCCATCAAACACATTGATGCCGCCACTTTGTGTTCCAATATAAATGAGCCCATCATTCGCATGAGCCATACTTAGAACCTGAGACTGACTTAGCCCATCTTCCGTACTGTAGTGCCTGAAGTGATAATTTTGAGTGAACCCGTGAAAGGCAAAGCCAACAAAAAGCAAGACGAGTATGTGGGACAGGCGCTTCACAAATAGCAATATACCAAATTATCTATACAAGACTTTGGTTTCCTGATTGGCGAGTTCAATCATAGGTTCATCAGACGCGTCATTTCCATAGCAGTAGATTTTATCAAAATCCTTCAAGTTATATGAGGCTTTGATGCGATTTACTTTCTCTTCTCCCTTGCAATTCTTTCCGATTAGTTTTCCGGAATATGTGTTGTTGACACGCTCTAGTTTTGACGAAACTAATTCGTAAGACCGCCCTTCGGACCAAGGCTTCAACCACAACTCACAACTCGCACTCACAATAACAATTTGAGTGTTCTGTTTCTCGAGAAAAGCCAACTCCTGAGCAGCGGTTTTGTAAATACGGCCATCAAAAGATTTGGTCAATTCTTGTACAGCGAGCGCAATGCTTTTGTCATCAATACCATTCAAAATGTAAGACAAGAACTGTTCTTTCGCTTTTTGAGAAGGCCTTAAACCCAGCTTTTTCATGAAGATGTTAAAGCTGCATTTAAACAATGCCTTTTTAACAAAGGTGTCTCCCCTCAGAATT
Source organism: Bacteroidia bacterium (assembly GCA_030433115.1). GTDB lineage: Bacteria > Bacteroidota > Bacteroidia > Flavobacteriales_D > JAUILH01 > JAUILH01. The sequence goes on from JAUILH010000006.1 coordinate 9,441, forward strand.
TTTGCAAACTCCAACATGGAATCCCCATCGTAGATCGTTCCGTCAAAATCGATAAACGCTATTGTTTTCAAAGAGACAGCTTTTTGAATATAAACTCAGGCACGTGTTTGATGACCCACATGATTGGTCTCCAAACAGCTTTAGTATATACCACGCTCTTTTTTCTAAGATAGGCTTTATAACATGCTTTTGCCACATCTTCAGGCATGGCAGTTAATGGTCCTGGGGTTTTTAGGTCACCAATCATTTTGGTTTTGACGAATCCCGGTTTAATGGTTGACACATGCACACCATGCTTAATGCAGTGGTTTCTTAAACCGGATAAGTACGCCGTAAAACCTGCCTTTGCGCTACCATAAATGTAATTGCTGCCTCTTCCTCGGTCACCCGCAACAGAAGAAATTCCCAAAATACTGCCTTCTTTACGTTGCTTAAAGTCTTCGGCAATCACATTCAGAATAGACACGGCTCCCGTATAGTTGGTTTGAATCGAACTCAGGGTTTCGTTGAGGTCTTGTCTGGCTTTGTCCTCATCCGGAAGCACACCAAAGGCTAAAATAACTACGTTGGGTTTTTGGGAGAGGTTTTGGTAAAATGTTTTGTGGCTTTCAAGGTCCCTGGCGTCAAAATAGATCAATTCTTTGTCACCAGAAATGTGCGCACTCCAGGTTTGCATGGTTTCCATGTTACGACTTGCCAGCGTGAGAGCATACCCTTTTTCAGCAAATAATTTGGCACAGGCCTGAGCCATGTCTGAGTTGGCTCCCAGAATCAATACATTCTTCATAAATCGTTTTGATTGAGTGTGAGGCGCTTCTTTTTCCAGGAGTTTTAGCCGGAGTGCTAAGTCTGAATTGAAGACGCCTTTAGGGTTGTGTTTCGATAGGATTTCTTTAAAATCCGGAAGGTCAGGATAGGAGTTTTTGAAAGTCTCAGCGGACATTCTGGCGTCTTTGGCCAGATAAACCCTTCCACCCATATTTAAGACCAATTCATCCAATTCATCCAGAAGCTGATGTGTTTTAGAGTTCAGTTTGATGTCCAACGCCAGGTTAAGTCCGGCCATCGGGAAAGCGAGATAGTTTTTCGAGCGCTCCGGGCCAAACATCTTTAACACAGACAGAAAACTGGCGGTTCCGGAAGCCGCGATCTTATCTAGAATTATTCGCATCCCTTCAGCAGCATGTTCTGGCGGTAATACAAATTGGTATTGAACAAAGCCTTTTCTGCCATAAATTTTATTCCAATGGTGAATGCCATCTAGAGGGTAATAGTAAGGGTCATAATGAACAACGGCATCTTTTTCTTTAACCAATTGTTTATTGTAATACAGCCAATTGAAAATACGTACGCTGAGTTTATTCAAAACAAAGGCAGGAAAAAAGAAGGGAATTGATAGTTTTCCGGCTTTGTGTAGTTTGAGAGGGCTTTTTTGCAGTTTTGGCTTGAGGTCGGACAAATTAGCGTGCTCACCCAGATATAAAACAGACCGCCCGAGTTGCTTTCCTTTTTTAAGACAATCAATCCACGCAACAGAATATGTATACTCAGTTGTGCGGTTCATTTGCTCTATAACTTCTTCAAGTGAACGGCACTTAATCGCCTTGAGTTTGATATAAGCTGTTTCAACTGGCTTTAAGCGTAAAAAGACGTCCTGTATAAACCCAGTCAGTCCCATTCCTCCCATGGTCGACCAAAACAAGTCTGAATGCTCAGTTGATGAACAAAATACAGTTTCTCCACTGGCTAAAACCAAAGTAAAACCCTCTACCCATGAAGAAATATTGCCATCAACATGATGGTTCTTGCCATGAATATCTGCTGCAAGGGCCCCCGCCAAAGAAACAAACTTGGTACCCGGTGTCACCGGTAAAAAGAACCCTTTTGGGATGCAATACTCCAGAATTTCTGATAGTAGCAAGCCGCTTTCGCAATGAAGTATTCCGGTTTCCGGATTTAAATCATGAATTTTTTTGAAGGCTGTGGCTTCCAGGCTTTGCTCATAGTTTGAAGCATCTCCATAACTCCTGCCATTTCCTCTGATGTTGATGGAGTCCTGAGCATCTAAAAATGGTGTTAACTCCTCTTTTGTGCTGACTTTTTTATGCCAGGCTTTTTTCATAGGAAATAACCCCCATCCGGATATGTTCTTCTTATCCGCCATAAATAATGACTCCAAATGAAACAACCCAAAGTACAATTACAAGCTGAAGTAGCCGATCGTCATAAAGAACCTGTGTGGGCTTCCCGGAAACGTTCTTTTTGTAGATAAGCCAGTAATACCTCAATAAGCCGAGGGCGACGAAAATAGTCGTAATAGGCACCATATTTCCTATTCTATCTTGAATGGAAGACGAGAGCGTATACAGCAAGTAGAACAACAAGGTTAAAAAAGAACTGATAACAATACCAACATTGATCATGGGCATTGAATATAAGCTGATAGATTTGCGTGTTTCTTTCCCTTCCAGCTGAAATAATAGGTAATCATGTCGTCTTTTTGCAAAAGCCAGAAACAAGGCAAGAAAAAATGTGACAATGATGATCCAGAAAGATAAGGGGACATCTGCCACCATACCACCACTGATAATTCTGATGATAAAGCCAATCGAGATGATCATGACGTCCAATACAGGGAAGTTCTTAAGTCCGGCAGAATAAGCCAGGTTGATGCCAAAGTAGCCCAGTAGAATCATGGCAAACTTTATATTGATAATTCCTCCCAGCAGAATCGCGGCCCCAAGAAATAGCAACACAAGCTTAAAGACTTTCTCCGAACCAATTTTTCCGGATGCAATGGGTCGATTTTTCTTTTCCGGATGCAAACGATCAACCGGAGCATCAAACCAGTCGTTCATAATGTATACAGAGCTGGCTGCTAAAGAGAAAGCAAAAAACCCTCCAATCAAACTTAGAATCAGTGAAACCTCCCACTCTACTGAAGCAAAGAATGCCGGAAAAAACATAAAACCGTTTTTAATCCACTGTTTAGGCCGTATGAGTGTAATGAGGTCCTTCAATTAGTTCACTTCAATGGTGTAAAAATAGGAATTGCGACTCGGGAAATAAATTACCCCACTAATTCCACACGAAAGTAAGTATTTGCCCGATTTGTCAGGTGTCGGAATGCGAAGATTTAATGTAGAATCCAATAAACGCTCACTCATATTTATGTTTGGGAAGTGGGTTAGCACAACTTTCTTTTCCTGAATCCATGTAAACGCTAAATTGGGAGTGATATTATCTCGTGGCGACCAATCATGCTTATGTTCGGGCATTTGGTTGGTAATTTTTAGTTTAATGTCGAGACTATCGGAGACGCTGGTTTCATCCGGCGTTACCATATCCATCCAAATAAACTGATAAGATCTGAAATCCGGAATGTACCTGAAACAAATAGGATCTCCTTCATAGTCGAAAAATTCATGACAGTCATTTGAATTTTGCCCAACCTCCAAAACGGTTTGTCCATCGAACTCGAATGACCAGTCCATTATATCAAATTGATTACCTCTGTAAAAGCTGGTGTTTAAAGAATGTGACTGATCGCCAGAATAGAACATATACAAGGCAGGATCTTGATAGGAGTCCAGAAAAACCACAGGTCTTCCAGATGCCCGCTTTTGAATAGTAAGTGCCCAGTCTTTATAATAGGCATACTTAAAGTTGAGGTCGACCTTGTTTTTGAATTGGCCTGCTATCAATTCGACCCGAATAAATAAAATACAAAGAATTGGCAAAGCTGAAACGAGTACAACTTTTTTGAAACGGATGTTTTCTATGGGTTTATAAAATACGATAAGCAATGGGGCGTAGATGAGTGCGCTCCAGTTGGCTTCAACTTGGTTTCTGAACGACAAGATCAAGAGAAAACCTAAGAAGGAGACAATAAATCTAAATAAGGTTATTTGAAATGAATCCAGGCATGTCCGTTTCCACCCAGAACCGGGAAGCAATGACAACAATGGAATTAGCAACAAGAACTGCCCGCCGATAAAATATACGATCCATATGGGGTTATAATCAACTAGGTCCCGATTAAACAAGTGGAAACGAAAACTCACCCAATCGTGTTCGTATTGCCAGATGAGATGTGGTAAAAACAAGACTAAGGCAAAAACAGGAATGAGGTAAAAAAGAAGTTCTTTGTGGTGTTTTTTGAGGAGCAGAAGGAAAAAGATTCCAAGAAACACAAGGGCGTGATACTTGCTATAAAGCATGCAAGCCGCAATCAAACTCAAGCTTATAACTTGCTTAGGTTTAATCCTGTCTTTGACTTTAGACAGTTGTAGTAAAAACAGGCATGAAAAGAAGATCAAAGGAGCATCCGGAACGGCCAGCAAAGAACCAGCATGAATTAGGAAAAGCGAACCACACACCAAGGCGAACACCATAGGTTTTTTGGCTTTACAGAGGTGATAAATAATGCCCAGATTGATCATGTGGGTGAGTACAACCAGCAGGCGAACACCCAATTCATTTTGGAAAATGGAATAACCAAATTTTATGAAGATAGCGACCATGGGTGGTTGCTCAAAGTAGCCCCAGCTGAGCTCTTTCGTGTAGAGCCAATACAGTGCCTCATCTGGATGCAGCTCTGTGAAATAAGCTTGAAAAAGACAAATGATTAGCCACAGACCTGCGATCAGCCAAAGCTGCTTTTTGTGTAATGAGCTATTTTCTTCTAGTGTTGTCGGCATAAAAAACAAAAGTCCCGACCTTGTTTTGGATCGGGACTTTAATGGAGGTCTCGAGCGGATTCGAACCGCTGTAGATGGTTTTGCAGACCACTGCCTAGCCGCTCGGCCACGAGACCCTAATTGCCTGTTTCCACGTTAGGAATGTCAATCGGCGGATGGCAAATTTAATATAATTCTAAAAACTACGCCTGTTTACTTAAAGGATTCTTCCCAAACCATGGCAACATGCCCTACTTCTCCCCCAATGGGCGCATTGTGTTTTTTGAGGACCAGCCGCATGGATTCGATTCCCGGAAATTCCTGCTTTAGGCTATCTGCCATTCTTTTGATCACGGTTTCAATGAGCTTGGCACGTGTTTTAATCTCTTGTTCAACGAGCTCTCTCACCCTCACATAATCAATGGTTTTGTTTAAATCATCGGTGAGAGCAGATTCCGTGTAATCGTATTCCAATGACACATCTGCTTCAAACCAGGTGCCCACCAGCGCTTCCTCATCTAAGCAGCCATGGTAGCCATACACCTTAATGCCATTAACCTCTATGCGCTTCATTGAGCGGATGCTTTGAGTGCAGAAATGGCCTTTACGCCACTTTGAATTCTTTGAATGACGGCTTCTTTTCCGAGCACTTCACAAATCTCAAACATGGAGGGTCCTGCACCTTTACCGCTTACCAACACCCTGAAATTAGGGAGCACACGACCAAGACCTAGTTCCTTGGTTTCTAAAAACGATTTGAATTGAGCCTCAATATTAACAGCATTAAATGGGTCGATGGTCGATAAAACCTCCGCCAGGCCTGTCATGACTTCAGCGGTGTCATCTTTCCATTTTTTTCTAACGGTTTTTTCGTCGTAAGACTGAGGAGCTTTAAAGAAAAATTGTCCCTCAGCCCAAATGTCTTTAACAAAAGTAGCACGCTCCTTAATGAGTCCGCAAACAGCTTCCACATAAGATGTTTCACGTGAAACAGAGTTGGCGTCAAGAGTTGGCTTGATCAATTCAGCTAACTCTGAATTACTCTTGGACCTCAAATACTGCTGGTTGAACCACTTGGTTTTATCGTGGTCGAACTTGGAGCCGCTCTTCCCTACCCTATCCAGAGAAAATGCTTTTACCAACTCTTCCAGAGAGAAGATCTCCTGATTGGTTCCCGGGTTCCATCCCAGCATGGCAAGCATGTTAATGAATGCTTCCGGAAAATAGCCGTCTTCTCTGTAGCCACTAAAAGTTTCATCAGAATTTGGAACTTTCCACTCTGTAGGGAAAACAGAGAAACCAAGTCTGTCACCATCTCGTTTACTCAACTTTCCTTTGCCGTCAGGACGCAACAACAATGGCAGATGTGCAAACTTAGGTGCTTCCCAACCCAAAAATTCGTATAACAAAACATGCAAAGGCGCAGAAGGCAACCACTCTTCTCCCCTAATCACGTGAGAAATTTCCATATGGTGGTCGTCAACTACATTAGCCATATGATATGTCGGCAGTCCGTCAGATTTGAATAAAACTTTGTCGTCCAAATTATTGGTGTTAACCACAACCCAACCTCTGATTTCGTCATGAAAACGAACCTCATGATTTCTTGGCATTTTTGCGCGGATCACATAAGGGTCGCCATTATCCAGTCTTTGCCTGACCTCATCCTCAGACAAACTCAAGGAGTTTTTCATGGATGAACGTGTGATGTGATTATATTGCCACCCTGGGAGGCCAGCTTTTTTAGCTGCTTCACGGGCATTTTCTAAATCTTCGGAAGTATCAAATGCATAGTAGGCATGTTCGGAAGCCAACAACTTGTCTGCATATGGCTTGTAAATGTCATTTCTCTGAGACTGAACATACGGACCAAAATCTCCGCCCAACTGAGGGCTTTCATCCGGAGTAATGCCACACCAGTTAAGGGCATCTACAATGTATGCCTCTGCCCCCTCTACGAAACGGGTTTGATCTGTGTCTTCCACCCTTAAAATGAAAGCACCACCATGTTTTTTGGCAAATAAATAGTTATACAGGGCTGTTCTTACCCCACCCATATGAAGAGGTCCAGTTGGACTTGGCGCAAAACGTACGCGTACAGATGTGTGATCCATGAGAAAAAATTTTGCCAAAGATAGACATACAGGATTTATATGAGCAGGTTGGGCAACAAAAAACCCCCACCCTTTGAGGCAGAGGTTCTATTAATATGATGAGATTAATGTATTTATTTCGTCATGGTTACATCAACAGCATCTCCATCTGCATCAGTTCCATTAAACTTAAATGTGCTTTTGTCCGATTCGGTTATCGTAGCACCTGTGATATCCGTGAAATCTTCACTTGCAAAATCGATATTTAGCTTTGTTCCTTTTTCATAAATTTTATAAGTAAAAGAACTGCTTGAAGTGCCAACTCCTGTTATTGTAACAGTAGCCGAGCCTCCACAATCTTCTTTTTTAACCTTGCAGTTTTCAAAAGTGTATGTAGACGAAACGCCAGACTGAACTTGTTCCACGTTATTCACCTTAAAACTGGTCACATTCCAGGTTCCTTCATCTAAGTTCTTAACTACTTTCTGATCTTTGTTACAAGAGCTTAGTAACAAGCCTCCAGCAATAAAGGCAATAGATAAAAATCCTTTAAATAATTTCATTTGATTTAGTTTTTAATTACATCAAGTATTGATGTTTAAATAGAGCCAATGGTTGCATTGTCGTAAAAACTTATCGCTTGCTAATTGGGTAGGTTTTGAAGCCTTTTTGCGTGTAAATAGACACAAAGTAGTATCCGGAGCTTAGGTTAGATAAATCAACTCTGTTGTTTAAGACCTGAATTTCTCCATCAATCAGAAGTCGCCCCTGCTCATCATGTATGTAATAAAGTCCGTTTACAAGGTGTTCATTCGCATCAATGTATAAAGTGGTATTCACCGGATTAGGATACACATTTACGCCCTCAAAAACGGCTTCATTGACACCAACAAAGCTCACGTTTTCACAATGTTGATTCGTACATCCATTACTGTAAGTTACATCTAAACAGGTGTTAAATGGTCCTGCCCCAGGAAACGTGTAGGTAGGTGTTTGTTGAGTAGAAGTACCCGTACCATCACCAAAATCCCAGGCATAGTTAGTAGCTACAGGCGCCCCTTGAAATTCTGTTTGTGTGCCCCCAAAATTGTTTAAAGTGAAAACTGGAATTGGGTTAGGTAAGAATGTCAGTATGACTTCCGTACCTGGACTTTCACATCCGTTCACCGTTTCAGTCACGTATACGGTGTCCCCTAGTATAATTCCGGAGCTAAACGGACTTCCTGTTCCCAGAACTGTGTTGAGCCCCATATCGTCATACCATATAAAATTAGACCCGGAACCAGAGGCTGTTAAGTCGAGGGCTGGTGTGTACTCGCAAACTGGTGTCGGAGGTGTTGAGTTGGGGGCTGCCGGAATTGCGAAAATGTCGATTGAATGCGTCACATTGTCGGTGCAAAAGCCCGTCCACATAAAAATGGTATCTGTTAAAGTAACATTGTAGGTGCCTGGTGCAGCAAAGGTGTTGTTGCCGTCTTCCTGATAAGCGCTTGAATTACCATCTCCATATTCCCAATGGTAGCTAATTGGATTTCCAAAGAACACATCCTGATTGTAGAATTTACTCTTAATAGGACCTGATGATGTGTTGTCAAAATTGACAGGAATACCTACACAGCCAGTACCAGGGTTTGAGAACTTGGCATCCATGGTATAGCTTACAAAGGGCTCCATCACAAAATCAAAATCGCCAAGAGCCCACAGACTTAGATTTTTTCTCCAGGTGTTGATGGGCTCATAGTAACTAGCAGATAACCCTTGCCCTGCCCCGTCATTGTTGTCTTCATCATTACTTGCCAAGAAGAGATAATCTGTATTCGGGTTTTCAATAATCAGCGCATAATTAGAATTTAAAACAACCGGACTTGAGAAGACCACATCTCTCTGAGAATTCGCCTGAATGGCATCCACACTGATGATTTCTGTTGCAAGTGCACTGCCTGTTGGCAAGGAATCTGAGCCAAGCTCATAAATTGAACAGGTAATGTTGAGCACTGGACTGGTCATGCCTGAAGGGTCAAAACTATACCCGTACCACCTAAAGCCATGAACAGTCACGGGGACTCCGGAATTGGCCGTAAACATTTGGGATGCTCTAGACGAATACGAGCCATCACTGTATAAAATTTTTGTTTCCGAATTAGATGTTTTGGCCTGAACGTAGGTCACAGTATCTACGTCACAATTAACAATTGCCCGACTATTTTCATGATCTTTTATTGGCCAGTTAATAGTTTGATTAACAGTTTTTAAAGGAACTTGAGCAACCCCTAAAAAGGCACTCAATAAAACAGAAGCACTAAGCAGTAATTGTTTCATAAAAGCAACAAATTTTGACTTGTTACTACGTAATATGTGATGAAAGGTTTTGTTCTTAGTCCACACTTGTGGTATTTTTACATAGAAAGTTCGCAACAAAGCGCTCGAAATGTGCGTTAAACTGAACACAAGACACAATAAGGTGTAATACTAAACATGACCCACTCTTACAAAGCACTCATATCAAAACTGGATGGCTTTATTCGGAAATTCTACAAAAATGAATTGCTGAAAGGCCTGATCTTATTTCTGGCATTAGGTCTGGCTCTTTATTTAAGCATCATTGGTCTGGAAGCAATAGGTCGATTTGGCTCAACAACCAGATCGGTATTGTTTTATGGCTTTGTGATTGGTTTCGGGTTTTTATTGGTGAGGTATATTCTTACCCCACTATTCAAGTTGTATAAGATTGGAAAAACCATTGACCACACCCAGGCGGCCCAAATTCTAGGAAGACATTTTCCGGAAGTCGGCGACAAACTCATTAACACACTTCAGCTTAAAAAAGATGCTGAGAACAGCAATAATGATCTGTTACTGGCGGGCATTGATAAAAGGGTAAGCTCACTGTCTCCGGTTCCATTTAACAACGCGGTAGACTACAAGGAAAACAGAAGGTACGCCAAGTTCGTCCTGGTGCCTTTGTCTGTATTGATTGTTTTACTGTTTGTGAACGCCAAATGGGTAACTGAGCCAACAGACCGCATTGTGAATTACGACAATGAATACACGCCTCCTCCACCCTACGAAATTGTTCTTGAGAACGAAAAGCTATCTGTTGTAGAACAGGAAGAAGTGGTGCTCAAGGTACGGGTAAACGGAAATGAGGTGCCTCCGAGTATCTCCGTGATTAAAAATGGCAGCAAGTACCGAATGAAGAAGGTCTCAAACCGAGAGTATATCTACAAGATGAGAGCTGATGGCGATACCAGACTCAGGTTTACTTCTGGAGATATTGACAGTAAGCAATACACATTGAAGGTGCTGCCCAGACCGAGTATTGAAGAGTTTACTTTGGAGCTCGATTATCCGGATTACACCGGAATTAGTGATCAAAAACTAAAAAGCATAGGAGACCTTAACATTCCTGAAGGAACTATTGTTAAATGGACCTTTAACACCAAAAATGTATCAAAGGTGTACATGAATTCCCAAGTAATAGATACTGTGCTTGCTGTGGATGTGATGGATGAAACTAGTTTGTCACGCCAATTATTTAATTCGGAACAGTATGTGGTGACTACGGAGAACCAACACCTGTCAAAAGCAGATTCGGCAGTATACTTTGTAGAAGTGAGTAAAGATGAGTATCCGGCTATTCGCGTTACAGAAGATAAGGACAGCACCAATGAACGCATGAGGTATTTCACAGGCAAAGTGTCGGATGACTATGGCATTAGAAATCTTATGATGTCCATTAATTACAGAAAAGGTGATAGAAAAGGGCAGAGCAAATCTTTTCCCGTACGCATCAGCGAGGGCGTTTTATCTGAGGATTTCATGCACTACATCAACTTTGATCAACTTGAGTTATTGCCAGGGGAAGAGATCAGTTACTACTTTACTGTATGGGACAACGATGGCATCAATGGTAGTAAGAGTGCCAGCAGTGGTGCCCGAATTTTTGCCATGCCTACTGAAGACGAAATGGAAGACACGTATCACCAGAGTACGGAAAAAACCATGTCTGAGATGGAAAAAGCCATTAAAGAGGCTGCAGAGCTTAAAAAACAGATGAAGCAGATGCAAAATGAGTTGTCAAATTCTAAGAATATGAGCTGGCAGCAAAAACAGAAACTGGAGAACATGTTGGAGAAACAAATGAGTCTTCAGGAGAAAGTTGATGAGTTGAAAGAGCAGTTCAAAAAGAACAATGATGAGCAGGAGAAGTATAAAGAGCTAGATCCTGAGGATGAGGAGAAGAGAGAGAAACTTGAAGAATTGATGGAGGAGCTCTTCACACCAGAGATGAAAGAGATGCTTAAAGAACTCCAGGAGTTGATGAAAGAGTTGAACAAGGATAAGATTCAGCAAAACCTGGAAGAAATGAATCTCGAGAATGAGAACCTTGAGAAAACCCTGGAACAGGCGCTTGAGCACATGAAGCAACTTCAATTTCAGGAAAAGCTAAAGGATTTGGTTGAAGATTCGAAAGAATTGGCAGAGAAGCAGAAGGAATTGGCGGACAAAATGGAAGATAAAGCCATTTCTAAGGAAGACGCTCAGAAGGAGCAGGAAGCAATTGACAAGGAAATGGAGGAGCTCGATGATAAAATGCAAGAGCTTCAGGAAAAGAACGATGACTTAGGCAAGAAACACGACCTGGGTCAGGCAAAAGAGGAACAGAAAGCCTCAGAAGACGCTCAAAAAGAGTCCCAGGAACAAATGAAGAGCGGTAAAATGAAAAAGGCATCACAGTCGCAACAAAAGGCGGGTGATCAAATGCAAAAAATGTCTGAATCTCTGGCAAGCATGCAAGCGCAAGCTCAGCAACAACAACAGGAAGAGGACATGGATGCCTTAAGACAGCTTCTGGAAAACCTCATTGAGATGTCCTTTTCTCAAGAAGACATCATGAATGACATTAAGAACCTGGCAGCGCACGATCCTAAGTACGTTGAGGTTGGAAGACAACAAAGAAAGATTAAAGATGATGCTCAAATCATAAAGGATTCATTATTTGCTTTGAGTAAACGCGTCATAGAGATCAAGCCCATTATTAATGAAGAAATCGGTCAGATTAATTACTACATGGACAAATCTCTTGAAGACATAGGAGAACGCAGAACCAATGAGGCACGCTCTAAGCAGCAATTTATTATGAAGTCTACCAACAACCTGGCGCTCCTGCTTGATGAAGTCCTTAAGCAAATGCAGCAACAGCAAATGGCTCAATCGCAATCAGCAGGCTCTGGCTCGTGCATGAAGCCCGGCGCCGGTAAGAGCAAGCCCACCTCTATCCCAAGCCTTAAGCAAATGCAAGAACAGCTGGGCAAGCAGCTTGAGAAGATGAAGAAAGGCATGAAAGACGGCAAAGGAGAGGAGGGTAAAGGCAAAAAGCCTGGAGAAAAGGGCAATCCTGGTGGCAATAAACCTAACGGACAAAGTGGTTCGGGAGGTTCAGGCGAAGGCGATCAGGAAGGTCAGCAACAAAGCGAAAGCTTGGCTAAACTGGCGGCACAACAAGCCGCTATCAGAGAACAACTGAAAAAGCTGAGAGAACAATTGAATCAAGACGGGAGTGGAAACGGCAATGGACTTAATAAGATCATTGACGATATGGAGAAAACCGAAGAAGACATCATTTACAACAAGATTGGAGACCATACTTTGAAGCGTCAAAAGGACATTTTGACAAGACTTTTGGAGCACGAAAGAGCAGAGAGAGAAAGGGATTGGGATGAAAAACGTGAGTCAAAAGAAGCAAAAAATGAAGAATTTAGTAACCCTGATCGATTTTTGGAGTATAAGAGGAGGAAAGAAAAGGAAATTGAGTTGTTGCGAACCATCCCGCCTGATCTGAAAAAGTATTATAGAAAGAAGGTGAATGCCTACTTTAACAGTGCAGAATAAGTATGATTGAAATGGAACAAGAAGCCACGGTTATTCAAAGAATTGAGCTTGAATCTACCTCAGAGAACATTGCCAAGGTTGAGAAGTTGATTGATGAAGTATGTGAAGTGAGCAAAGTGAATCAAGACTATTACGGAAATATATTAATCGCCATTACAGAGGCCGTTAACAATGCCATTGTTCATGGCAACAAAAAGGATCCTCACAAAAAATTCAGTGTATCATGTTCCTCTAAAAATGAAGGGCTGTGTTTCACTGTTTCAGATGAGGGAGAGGGCTTTGATTTTGACAATCTGCCCGACCCAACAGACCCGGAGAATATTGAGAAGCCAAATGGAAGAGGTGTCTTTTTAATGAGAAACCTGGCGGATGAAGTGAATTTTGAAGACGACGGCCGCATTGTGCAACTCGACTTTAACCTGTCTTAACACATGGTAGAGATATTTTATGAAGACTGGCAGGAGCCGGTCTTTTTTTCTTTTGAGTTGTCTCATTGGCTTGAGAGTTTGTGTCAAAAAGAGGAACGGGAGCTCATTGAACTGAACCTGATCTTTTGTTCTGACGATTACCTTCTTAACAAAAATCGAGAAATCCTCGATCACGATTACTATACCGATATCATTACACTAGACTATTGTGTTGATAATCAGGTAATAGGAGATCTTTTTATTAGTCTGGACCGGGTTAAAGACAATGCCCATCAAAATAAGGCAGATTTTAGTACTGAATTGTCCCGAGTGATTGCGCATGGCGCCCTGCATTTATGTGGTTATGGTGATAAGTCACCAGAGGAAATCAAGGAGATGAGAACCAAAGAGGATTTCTATCTATCTTTGCGCTTCCGTTGAAGCCTAGTCAGTAGTTTAGAGATTTTAATGTTTCACGTGAAACGGTATGTTAAACAAATATGATGTCATAGTAGTTGGTGCTGGTCACGCTGGATGTGAAGCCGCAGCCGCAGCCGCAAATTTGGGGTCAAGTGTTCTATTGGTAACCATGAACATGAACACAATTGCCCAAATGAGCTGTAATCCTGCCATGGGCGGGATCGCCAAGGGACAAATCGTTCGTGAAATAGATGCTCTTGGCGGATACAGTGGCATTGTGACTGATGAGACCATGATTCAGTTCAGAATGCTCAATCGATCTAAAGGACCTGCTATGTGGAGTCCGAGAGCACAATCTGATAGGATGCGTTTTGCAGAAAAGTGGCGCTTGATGCTGGAGCAAACGCCTAATGTTGATTTTTGGCAAGACATGGTTACAGGTCTTTTGCTTGAGGGAGACAAGGTTTGTGGGGTTAGAACTGCGATTGGAACAGAAATCAAGGCTAAAACTGTGGTGCTTACAAATGGTACTTTTTTGAACGGCTTGATTCATCTGGGTGAGAAGAATTTCGGAGGCGGAAGGGCAGGAGAAAGAGCTGCATTTGGAATCACGGAGCAATTAATAGAGCTTGGATTCGAGTCAGGTCGAATGAAGACAGGAACTCCGCCCAGGGTGGACGGCAGATCTTTGGACTATTCTAAGATGGAAGAGCAGGCTGGAGACCAAATAGCCGGTAAATTTTCATTCACAGACACAAAACCTTTGAAGTCTCAAAGACCCTGTCACATCACATACACCAATCCGGATGTGCACGATTTATTGAGAACTGGTTTTGATAGGAGCCCCATGTTTAATGGCGCCATTAAAAGTTCCGGACCAAGATATTGCCCATCCATTGAAGACAAGATCAATCGCTTTGCAGAAAGAGAGCGTCACCAGATTTTTGTTGAGCCGGAAGGATGGAATACGATAGAAATTTACGTCAATGGATTTAGCACTTCTCTACCGGAAGATGTTCAGATGGACGCTATGAAATTGATTCCTGGTTTTGAGAACGTCAAGATGTTCAGGCCAGGTTATGCCATAGAATACGATTATTTCCCGCCAACACAATTAAAGTATACGCTTGAAACCAAACTGGTATCAGGCTTGTATTTTGCTGGACAAATCAATGGGACAACTGGTTATGAGGAAGCCGCTTGCCAAGGCCTGATGGCTGGAATTAATGCCGCTTTGTCTGTACAAGAAAAAGACACATTCGTACTCAAAAGATCTGAAGCCTATATCGGTGTTTTAATCGATGATTTGATCACTAAAGGCACAGAAGAACCTTACAGAATGTTCACAAGTCGAGCCGAATTCAGAATCCTTTTACGACAGGATAATGCAGATTTGAGGTTAACGCCTTTAAGTCACAAAATAGGTTTGGCATCAGATGAACGTCTCAAAAAAACAGACCAGAAAGATGGTCGCTCTGAACAGCTTCTCAAGTATATTGATAAGACGAGTATTAAGCCTGAGGAAGTGAATGATGTTTTGGCCACGAAGAAAGGATCCCCAATTAAACACTCTGTTAAACTAAGGAGCGTTTTAAGCAGACCAGAAATGACTTTTGATGACTTAAGATCTTCTGTTTCGTGGTTTGACGATAAACTAAAAGATGAGGAAGATTGTGATGTTGAAATAGTGGAGCAAGCACAAATTCGTGTAAAATATGACGGTTATATTTCAAGAGAACAAGAACAGGCGAACAAACTAGAGAGGCTAGATTATGTCAAAATTCCGAAGGACACTGACTACTCAAAATTTGGGTCTTTATCGGCAGAGGCAAGAGAGAAATTGAAAAGTTTACAACCAGAAACTATTGGGCAGGCAAGTAGAATTAGTGGTGTGTCGCCATCAGATGTGTCAATTTTATTAGTGTATTTAGGACGATAAAACAGGGAGGTTTCACGTGGAACAAAAATTGAATTTATTGACAAGATGCCCTCTTTGTGGACACACAGAGACCGAAACTTTTCTGCAGTCAAAGGATTATTCGTACTCAAAAGAGGACTTTAAAATAGAGTCTTGTAAATCTTGTGGATTCAAATTCACGAACCCTATTCCGACGGAAGAGAGCATAGGAAACTATTATAAGTCCGACATATATATCTCACACAATGATTCCAATAAGGGATTGATGAATAAGGTGTACAAGTGGGTTCGCAAGAGAGCGATTAAATCCAAGGAGCGCATAGTGTCTGATTTGACTTCCCAAAAGAACATTTTAGACATTGGTTGCGGAACAGGAGATTTTTTGGGTTTTTGTAAAGAACATGGTTGGTCAACAAAAGGTCTTGAACCTGATCCTGGAGCAAGGGAAAAATGTCTGTCGAAAGGCATTGATGTGGCGAACATTGATGAACTACATAACCCAAACTTTCACAAAGTAAACGTGATTACTATGTGGCACGTGTTAGAGCACGTGTATCATTTACAAAGAGATTTTAAACGGATGGTTGACCTGCTTGAAGACAATGGAGTCATGGTGATTGCAGTTCCCAACCACATAAGTTATGACGCGAAAAAGTATCATGAGTTCTGGGCGGCATATGACTTACCAATACACCTATACCATTTCAAACCGAAGGATATAGAATTATTGGCAGAACAACATCATCTAAAATTTGAAAGAATGATTCCAATGAAATGGGACGCTTATTATGTTTCCATGTTGTCAGAATCATTTAAAGGTAGAAATAAGTGGCTGGGTCTTAAAACCGGATTTTTGTCGAACATGAAAGCTAAAAATGGAGAATACTCCTCACAGATCTACATTTTAAGGAAGAAATAGCCATTTTAACGTCTTTTAACGCTTTTTCTGTACCCTTTGCATGTCCACGGTCGTTTTTAACAAGAAAATAAATTTGAGGGCCGTTTCTTGGCCCCAACGCAAACACCTGCAAATCAATGAATTACAACAAACAAAAAATAAAAAACGCTGGTTATCAAAGGCTTAGTGTTTTTACACTGTTCTTAGCGATTTTGATATTATCGGCATGTTCGAACTCGAGTGAAGACACTGAAGAAGATAAAAGCGAAAAAATCAAGCCTGATTATTATGCCCTGGAAAATGAACAACTTGATTCAACACTTCAGCAAAGTACGTATCTTAATGAGTACAAAGCAGGGAAATCTGTTTTGCGGGCACTTGGATCAGATAATAAACCTGCCGTGCTTAATACTAAACTATATGAAACAGCTGGAAAATTCGCCTTCAGAATAATGAATGATGATTACCCTTCTACTGAAGAACTCTTGATGAATGCCCCATTGTTGATAGAGGCTAAGGCAATCTATGATGATTTTCCGCCTAAATTATATGATTTGAATGAAGCCGATTACAAACCTATTCTGTTTTCGGCGGCTGAGGTCTTGAATGAGGATCTGCCAGACTTTGAATGGAATGCCTCATATGAACACTTGTTGTTATCAATCGTAACACGTTACGCTCATATGCCTGAGGCATATTCACTATACGAAATCAACATGGTTAACCCGGAGGATATTCAAGACAATGAAATAAAAACCCTTGCTTACCTCTATAAGGCAGTCAATTTTTCAGAACATGGATTGCCTTATCATGCTGCTGAAAATGCCAAAATGGCGAGAGAAACATTGGAAAAGACAGATCATTTAAGCGGGACTTTTACAAGGTCTATTGTCATTGAAGCCTCAGAAGATGAAACAGTTGAGTCAAAAGAACGCTTGAACCAGGTTTGTCTGCTAGTGGAAGGCCTGGCTCATATGCAAATGACTGATGAAGATGATCGAAAAAAAGGCATCCCGCTATTGAAAGAATACACCATTGCAAGCAAAGAATACCCTGTTATAGACGAATGGACGGTTTTGTCAGAACTGGTTACACAAATGCAAGCTAATAGGCATGATAATTCTGAGGCTTTGTTAGATCAATATGGCAAGCACCAGAACCTGTCGTTCTCAGAAAAAACAGCTCTGCTTGCCGAGAGAAAACGTGCTTCTTCAAATGATGCAGCAGGGTTGAGAAACGTCATCATTACGGGGATTGTTGCCGAGAAACTTTATAGATATGTTCAGAGAACAGCCTGGTTTGAGGGCATAGAAAAACACCCAATAGGAGAGGGGATGATCAATGCCTTCGATCGTATTGAGAAATTGGAGGACAAACTTGGAGACCTGAGCTCTCTGCAGAGCTTTTTCTAGGCTACAGATAATCTGAAAGCTTCAATGTCTTACCGCACATTTCTGGTTTCAACTCTAGTAACAGTTTCTTATCGCCTGATTTATTGGTTGTAGAGAGATATACTTTTTGCCCTTTTGCACCACGAGTCGATTTGGAGTTAGACGCAGTCATCCAACCACTTCCGCCCTTGCTAAACCAGATATGATAATCCGTTTTGGTGTCGTTTTTTATAGTAAAGCTCCCCTTAAAACTTGGCCCACTTGATAAGGGTGAGCTTGAAGACGTACAGATGGTTCATAAATTGAATACACATCTACATCAGAAAGGGCTTCTGCTCCAATTGTAAAGAAGGATGGGTCTTGAGCCTGAACAGAGCAGGTCAAGAAGCAACAGATGACAATCCAAAACCTCATTGACATCAAAAGTACAGACTTAGAAATTAAGTCGAAAAAGCATCATGCATACCGTTCCATCATCCAGAGTTTGCCCGCTGGTAAATCTAATTCTTTGTAACACCTGAATCCGTAACGCTGGTAAAGCGCCTTGGTTCTGGGAAGTGGCGTTTCTGCATAAATGGGCAGTCGTTGTTTTGCCGACAATGAAAAACTAAAGTCTCTAATTGCCTGAATTGGCTCCAGCCCTTTATTATTAGGGTCAATCGCTAATATCCAAAAATATAAATGTGGTCGTTGTTTTCTGTGTTTATCTATTCGTCTTCTAACTTTAAGGGCTTTTCGACTGAGGTCTACACCCAAAAAAGAAACCAGTCTTGCTTTGGTCTTTAGTTTAATCCCAAAAGGTTTTTTTTGCCCGGATTCATAGATGACCGCTACTCCTTTCTTAGATTCATCGTAGTATACAGAACGTATTGAAATGAGTTCTGGCAACATTAAGGAGAATAACCTGAACCGTTTTTCATAGTCAGAACCTTTCGCAAAGAGGGATTCAATGGTGGGATTGTTATCATAGGCACGCGCCAGCAAGTCTGCAATCCATGAAATATCTTGTTTTGTGGCTTCAAGCATGACTGTTAAACTGGGTAGAGTTTAAGATTAAACCAGAACCGGGTGCAATATTTCTCAAGTGAGTATCCGGAGGATTCACAAGCGACTCACGGATATCGTCCAAAGAGACCTCTCCTTTACCCAAAGCTTCCAATTGTCCCATCATCAACCTTACCTGATACCGCATAAACCCTTTTGATCGAATGGTGTAAACATAGCTATTCTCCGGAAAAAAACTGGCCGTGAATTGAGTGTTTTTTTCAATTCTGCTGTGCTCAATTGTGCGAACGAATTGAGTGTTTTCCGATGGTTTAGTACAGTATTGTTTGAAGTTATGTGTGCCTTCAAAAAGCTGTGCGCCAGCCATCATCAGTTCGATATCTAATTCAGCAGAAAAAGTTGCCATCAAGGGTGCGCAAAAGGGATGGACTTTCTCACCAAAAGCAAAAAAGTATAGGTATTCTTTCATCTTAGGGTTCTGAATGATGTTGAATTTTTCATCTACTACCTGAACGGAAACCGCCCTAATATCGTACGGCAGGTTTAGGTTGAAGCTCTTTAAAAAAGCCCCCTCATCTGTAATGGCTTCCTCCAAAAACAACTCAAAAACCATATCCAGAGCCGAAACCCTCGCATCTGTTCTGCTTCCCCCAAGAGTTTTGAATCGGTCATGACCTAAAACATAAGGCAAAGTTCTGTCTATCATACCATGCACCGTTTTTTGATTTGGCTGTTTTGCCCAGCCACTGTAGCGGTAACCTAAAAATTGAATCCTGATAAGGTAATAGTGTTTTTTCGTCATAAATGGAATGCGAAAGATAAAAATAGAGAATGGTACAGACCTCAATATTGGGTTTTATTTTGATTATCGTATCCCTGTGGAATGATAGCCCAAAACACAAGAAAAAGGCGGGGCATTTCCTTACTTAATGATCAAGGATAAAGGAATAAACTAAACACATCTCCACAACTTAACTACCTTTACCAAAAACTATTTCATGAAAATCGCGATATCAGTATTTGCATTAAGCGTGTCATTATCTGGCATGACACAAATTGAAGCACCAAGAGTAAGCCCTGCTGCTAAAGTGGTGCAAACAGTTGGACTTACAAACATTGAAGTCAGTTATTCAAGACCACAAAAAAAGGACCGCGAGATCTTTGGATCTTTAGTGCCTTACGATCAAATTTGGAGAGCAGGAGCCAACGAAAACACAGTACTCACAACGGATAAGCCACTTGTATTTAATAAAGACACGCTGAAAGCCGGTGAATATGCAATCTATATTGTGCCCTTTGAAACCGCCTGGGATATTATATTTTATTCTACGACCGATAATTGGGGCACTCCCGATGAATGGAAAGACGAGCAGATAGTATTAAACGTTAAGCAACGTCCGGTCATTAAAAAAGCGAATTCACAGGAGGCATTTTTAATTTCGTTCGAAAATTTAAGCACTCAATCTGCATCCATCAATTTCAGGTGGGATAAAGTTTTGGTGGAGCTGCCATTTAAGACATTGACAGATCAAGAGGTGACTGCTCAAATTGGGAAAACCATGGCAGGACCAAGCGCAAACGACTATTTTCAGGCGGCTGCCTACTATCAATCAGAAAAGAAAGATTTGAACCAGGCTTTGGAGTGGATGAACACAGGTATTAAGATGTTGGGTGACGAAACACCTTTTTGGATTATAAGGCGCAAAGCGGTTATTCAGGCAGAAATGAAGAATTACAAAGCAGCCATATCAACAATGGAGGGCGCAATTGCCGTAGCAGGAGCTTCCGGTTATGAGCCTTATGTGGGTGAAATGGAGAAGGTCATTGAGGAATGGAAGTCTAAAAAATAGAGATGGCACTTACCAATAACGACATCATCAAAAAAATCCGTGTAGCGCTCGAATTGCGTGATGACGATATCATAGAAATATTGGCTTTGGTTGATTATAAGATTGGGAAAAGTGAATTGGGCGCCTTTTTTCGTCACGAGACACACCCAAAATTTAAGCCGTTACAGGATCAGATTTTGCGTAACTTTTTAAACGGGCTGGTGATTTACAAAAGAGGTCCAATGGAACCAAAGAGGGACTCAAAAAAAGAGAAAAAATCCTTGTTCGATAAAAAGCCATTGAGTAAACGCCCCAATAAAACAGAGGAATAGCGGGAGTTATTTATAACTTTCTCTCAAGTTTTTCCCGATCCCAATTGGCTGTTTGTGCGGCGGCATCATAGGTCGTTTGTAAGAATTCATATAAAGCCTTCTCGGGATTCTCTTTTGTAATCAAGTCTTTATATTTCAAAAAGAACTCTCCCATATCTGTGCTATAAAATGCTTCTTTGGGAGAGACAGCTTGTTCTCCAAAACCCGGTGCACTCGGGTAAGCATAGGCATAAAATGCTGGAAATGGAAACGCCTTCGATCCTAACCAGAATCCGGCACTTGATACTTCTTCTGAATACGCTTCCTGCATCACGTCTAAAGGCATATTGGGCATGCCTCCGGGATGAAGTGGAGCCGGCCTTCCGGAAAACCTTGTAACGGCAAGGTCGAAAGCGCCCCAAAAAAGGTGAACCGGGCTGGCCTTCCCAATGAATTCACTTCTGAATTGACTGAACACCTCATTTGCTTTAAGCATAGATTTCCAAATGGCTTCTGCAGCTTCAGGGTTGTAAGATTTGTTTACTTTATTCTCGGCAAACGGAATGGCTGGCTCCATTTCGTTCGGACTTCCATGAATTTTGACATCAATTCCCAATTGATGAAGCTTGTCAAATAGTTCTGCATGAAAACTGGCAACAGTTCTTGGATGCAATTCCATGGATTCCGAGCCACTATTGGAACAACTGATTATGAGCTTGTGCAGTTTGAAATCAAAGTCAATTTGAAAGATTCGCCCCTGGTACGGAATGCTGTTTGTGGAGATACCCGAAGAGCTAATATAGAGCGTGGTGTGCCATGACTGATTTTGCCATGGCATGGTTCTCAACCTGATTTTACCAACAATTTGAAGCCATTGATGTAATGTTTCTATGGTGTCTTGCATTTTTGGGAAGTCCAATTCTGGCCAGTTATTAGCAGTATTTTCAGTCATAAGTGTAGTTATTTAAAAAGCTGTTCGGTAATTAGTTTTTGCCAGAAAGTTCTCAGTTCTGGCAATTCATTTAAGCGTGTTTTTAATTCATCGATATTCCAGGATAGTAACTCGTCATTTTGGCTCAATTGTACAGACTTGGGTTCGCGCTTATTGGCATCAACAAATCCGGCGGCATTGACAAGGTTCACCCCGTTTTCTTGTATATGAACGGCAACGGAGTCTTTATGAATGTTTTCGGAGGCTGTTCCTTTTGAAATGTTCGCAATTTCCATCCACATTCTGTATAGCTTGTGGTCAAGTGCGGGGTCAATTCTTTGAAGCGTTTCATATTCTTGGGGGCTCAATCGGACGGGCTTTCTTGATTTGAAAAGCAAATACAACTGAACCGCATTGATGATAAAAAATGCCACACCCCAAATCACAGGTTGCCACAAGGGCCCGTTGGTAACCAAAAAATAATAACCCATCAAGGCAAGCCCACCTATGATACTGAGAATTCTCAGCAAAAAAATACCGCTCACCAGGTAAGATGTTAAGTAGAGAATGTTGCCTGCCCACAAGAAGATTTCCGCACTTTCCATGTCATTCAGTTTTTTGAGAAACCATGAGTTTTTGAACTGCCGCAATCAAATCATTGGTGTCTGCAATGCCTGCCACACTTTTGTTTTGGAAGTGGAAATGGAGCATCCCTTCTTGGTCAACTAGAAGCGCACCTCCTTGCTGCCAATTGTCTCCCTGTACTTTACTTTGACCAATGCCTTTTGAGAATGATCGGATATAATCTGCCAAAGACCTAAAACTAAATACGGTCCAAAAAGAACGTTTCATTTCGGCCAGTTTGTAAGATTTCAAGCTGGGGTCTGTGTAAATAGAAACGGGCTTATCGTTTAGCTGAAACTTATCCTTAAAGCCCTGAATAAAATTGGCTCCTCCGTTTCCAATAATGACCAGATTCACCCCTAAATTGCAGAGCTCATTTATGCGTGGTGAAATGGCGTCCATTTGTGCAGTACAACCAATACAACCAAAGTGACGCACAAAAATGATGAGAGCGGGAGTATCTTGCCAGAATGTGTTGAAAACAACAGACTCTTGCTTCTCGTTTTTGACCTCAAAAGAGGAGAGATCTGGCGGAATGGGCTTGGGAAATTTGTTTGACATGGATATCTAATTTAAACAAAGTATGCATGCAAACAGGTCTTTAATCATTCAAACCTTCCTCTTTCATCAGCTCAAGCCCATAATTTCTAATGGAAATGATGATCTCGATGGACCTTAAACCCCTTTTGGTAATGCTGTATTCCGTTTTAGGAGGCACCACGGCATAGACCTTTCTATTGATGAACCCGTTGGCTTCCAATTCTCTCAACTGAGTGGTCAGCATTTTGTCTGAAATATGAGGGATGTCACGCTTCAACTCACTGTATCTCATAATTCGGTCTTGAAGACGCCAAAGTATTGGCATTTTCCATGTCCCACCAATCATTTCCATGGCAAATTCAACCGGATTGTAAAACGTTTTCCCTTTGTATATGAAATCTCCCATGCTTTAAAGGTCTTGATATTCAGTTCTTAAAACCATTCAAAAAAGAAGATTACCGGTACACAATGTTTGTTAGAACAAGGGGCATAATGGACATCAGATTATGTTGGGGGTACAGGACCTCAATCGCTTTAAAAGAAAAGAACTATTGGATAACCCAAATACAGAGGTAGCTGACATAAAAGTCGCAGTCCAAAAGTCAGAGGTGATATTGCTCGCAACTCCCGCTACAGCTGCCATTGATGTTGCCAAGAGCCTAGGAGATACAGAAGGTAAAATCATAATTGACGCCATGAATATTATCATGGGAAAAGGACCTGAAGACTATGAGAACACTAGCCAGGCAATTCTGGATAATACGAGCACAACAGATCTCGTGAAATGCTTCAATACGACAGGATTTAACAATATGTTGGACCCGTTTTACGATGGACAGCCAATTGAGCTGTTTGTAGCAGGAGACAGTGAGAGCGGTAAGAAAGCGGCCATTCAATTGGCAAAAGATGCAGGTTTCTTCGACTGTATTGATGTTGGAGGAAACAATAAGTTTACACTCATGGAACAATTTGCCTGGTTCTGGATTAACCTGGCCATGTTTCAAGGGGAGGGCAGAGAGATTGGTTTTAAACTACTGAGAAGGTAAACTTGCCCCATTTTAGTTTTGTTTAAGAATGCGGATGCCGGACTTTCACCCAGCTTATCGCAATAAAACAGCCAGGATTTCATAAATTAAGCGTTTAAATAATGATTTAACGCGCATATGAGCTCCAATCAACCAACACCTGAACAAGAAATTGCACGTCTTAAAAAAGAACTTCTGGAGGCAAAAACTGCACTCTCTGATCTCACTATGGTGTTTAATGAAATTCTTGAAGGAACCATGGCAGGTTATTGGGATTGGGACATCCCAAATGAACAGGAGTATATGAGCCCAACGTTTAAAAAAATGTTTGGTTATGAGGATCATGAAATAGCCAATACACCTGATTGGTGGCAGGCTAACATTTTTGAAGAAGATTTACCAGGTGTATTCAAAGTGTTTGAAGACCACGTAAAGAGCAAAGGAAAGATTCCTTATGACAACGTTGTGCGCTATCGGCATAAAAATGGGTCTACCGTATGGGTCTACTGCAGGGGTAAAGTCATTGAATGGAACAACGATGGAAGTCCCAAAAGAATGGTGGGTTCTCACATTGATATTACGGAACTAAAGACAGTACAATCTGAATTGCAGAACAAACAAGATTAGGTGGTTGAACACGAAATGCTGTACAGGTATTTATACGAAACAGCACACGAAATGCATGCATCCGTTAGCCCCAAAAACGGATTGGTAATAAAATGCAACCATACTTTATGCGAGAAACTTGGATATACAAGAGAGGAAATAATTGGGCAACCAATATTCAATTTATACGACCCTCAGAGCATGTCCGCAGCAGAAAAAGCATTTGAAAGTTTCCAGAAAAGCGGGGAGGTAAGAGATGCAGAGTTGATACTCAAAACCAAAAAAGGTCGAAAGCTAAATGTCATTCTGAATGTAAGCTCTGTTAGAAATAAGAAAGGCGATTTGTTGTACAGCAGAAGCAGCTGGTATGACATCACTGCTCGCAAGAGACAGGAAAATAAGGAAAGAGAAATGATGAAAATGCTGACACATAGAAACCAGGAAATGGAACAGTTTACTAGCATTATATCTCACGATCTAAATGAACCAATCCGCACGATAAAAAGCTTTTCAGGCCTGCTTCATGACCGTTTGCAAGGTGAGGCAGATGACAAAACCATGCAGTATCTGGCCTTAACACGCAAGTCTGCAGATAAAATGCAGAAATTGGTAGATGCACTGCTGAATTATCGCAGATTGGGAAGTGCCAGTGTAGAATCTGATGTGTCACTACAATCTATCCTTGAGAATGAAATTAATGAGCTTGAAGGATATATCGAGCTTACTGGAGCTGAAATCAAGCTGGACGGCAATTTGCCAACGATTAAGGGATTTCCGGAGGACCTGGCCGTTTTGTTCAGAAACGTCTTGCACAACGCCATCAAATTCGTGCCTGAAGATCGGACACCGCAGATAAAGATCAGTTCCAAAGAAGAGGCTGGTGGTGTTACGGTAGTCATTTCAGACAATGGAATTGGGATCGACCCTAAATATGCGAAGAAAGTATTCGAAATGTTCCAGCAATTGCATGTATTGAACGCAGATAGTGGAGTTGGTATGGGGCTCACTTACTGCCAAAAGGTAGCGGATTTACATAACGGCAAGATTTGGTTTGAGCCTCAACAAGTTGGCACTTGCTTTTATATAAACTTCAACACTTGATTTCTCTATTGAAAGCACTACATTTGCTTAAGCCCAAAAAAGCGCAAAACAGGAGCTATGGTATTGAAAGTTGTAAGAGACAATGCTTTAGATGAGAAACAGGAGATAAACATCTTACTGGTAGAGGACAATGAGCACGACATTATGCTTATTGAGGACGCCATGACTAGGGCAATTCCAGGGTCCAATCTAAGTATTTTTAGGGACGGTCAGTCAGCCATCGATTTTTTTCAAAATTATCCGTTACAGTCAAACTCATCGGTTGAACTGATTTTACTTGATCTCAATATCCCTAAAGTAGACGGGTATGAAGTATTAAAGTTTTTAAGAGGTTCGGACCATTTCAAAACTGTACCCATCATCATTTTAAGTGGAAGTCCGGACCCCATGGATGTCATCAGATCTTATCAGAATCTTGCCAGTTCTTTTGTGAGAAAACCATCCGATTTTTCCCGATTGGTGAGTCTCATGTCGGATTTGCCAAATTACCAGAACCAGATCATGAGTCAAGCTTCAGAAAGACTTGTGCATGCGGCTCAACTACCCTCTCTTCCTGGGTCAGAGCCTGTCCCCTCAAAAATTTCATTGACAACTCAAACGGGCGTTGAATACGTCTTAATTGATACCATTATTCGAGTTGAAGCGGACAGAGCTTATTGTAAGTTTCACATTGATGGAGGCAAGGTGATACATGTGTCAAAGTCCATGGGCAGTTTTGAGCCTGTTCTAGAGGCATATAAGTTCTTTAAACCGCACAAATCCAACCTTGTGAACGGACATTACATTTCAAGGTATGTTAAGACCGACGGTGGCTACATAGAAATGTCCGATGGTAGCCATGTATCTGTAGCCGTTAGAAGAAGGGAAGATTTGTTTGAGTTCATGAGCCAGATTTCTTTGGCCTAGATAGTCTTCCCATACCAAAACATCTTTTATTCTAAATAACTGTACGAAGGGAAATAAAAACCCTACGAAGGGAAGATCGCGCAGGATAAAGAACACTCCTCATAATAATTTCAGTGACTGTTAATCTAACGGCATCAAAATCAACTGGAATAAGTCAATAATAGGAGTGCTAGGTCTATCAATCATACTGGTAAATAACAGCTTTAAGCTTGTTGGTCAAAAGAAATCCGAAAAACCAATTCATATTTCTGGTCAAGTTGGTGTTGGTTATGAATACGGTCTATTGCCCTTTGTTTCGAACGCTCAACCCCCACAAGGAAATGCTTTTTCTAACGGTGTTTTAGGAGTCTGCTACAAAGGAGTACCATTGACATTTAATTATCACTACTCCTCAGTTGGAACGATCAGTGGCTTGAACAACTATGCCAGATTAAGGTTTGATTCTCAGTCATACCGAAAACAACTCAAAGAAAAGCTTCAGAACTACAAGGCAGAAAAAATACAGCAATTAACCGACCTACAAGGTTACCGCCAAAAAATCCAACAGCAATTACTTTATCTGGATATGTTGGAAAAAGGAACTGTAAGCAATGCCCAGGCAAAACTACCAGAGTTACCAAGCTTAAACAAGCTGCCGTTTTCCTTGTCCTCAATACCAGGGTTTGAGCTGCCGTCAGAGGAATTGTCTCTTCCGGAAATAAATACCAACGACCACCTGCCTTTGGACAGTCTTAAGATGCCTTCAATCAAAGACAGTCTGGGTTTCAATGAGGCCCTTGGAAACAGGAAGACCCAACTGCTTAACATGTTGAGTTTGCTTCAGAAGGCAGAAGGCGCATTGGAGCAGCTGAAGGGAGCCTCTTTGGATAGTTTATACCAATCACAAGAAATTCAAAAAGACTTACCAGGTCAGAGTAAACTAAAAAGAATTCTGTCATATACGGACAAGTTAGAGTTAGGGCTCTGTTATCCGGATAACAACGTTTTTACAGTTGCCAGAACTCCGGTTCGAGGAGTTAATTTTGAATACAGCAAACACAACAAGTTTTTTGCATTTACCCATGGAAGAACAGTCAATAACCTGTTCATTGGGAATAACGTTTTGCAAAACAATTTAAATGCCGCAAGGAACCTGTACAACTTTTTCGATTTCAATAATGTTGAATCAGGTAGAAGAATTACTTCAATAAAATATGGGTGGGGAGCTAAGTCTGGAACTCACTTATATCTTGGGGTTCTGCATGGATATGGTAAAACATCTTATCTGGACTCAATAAGTACAACAAAGGAGCATAATCTGGTGGGAGAAGTTGATGCTCAGTGGACCATTAACAAGACCAATCACCTGGCGTTTTCATATGGTCGTTCATACATTCAAGCCGACCAAATCAACAATACAGAGCAAAGTGCAATTACAGCCTCTTTTTTTGATTTCACCCATAGGAGCAATGCCGCCTTGCTCAATTATAAGCTAGAACTTCCGAAAACCAGAACTGAAGTATCCGTGAGTGGGCGACTTGTGGATCCTTTCTTCAAAAGTTTGGGACTTGGTTTCATGCGTTCGGACAACCTAAGATATGAGGGCAGACTTAAACAAAGAATTGGCAAAACTTTCAAATTGTCTGGTTTTTACAGAAGAGAGCGAGATAACCTTTTGGCAATGTACGACTTCAACAATGTATTGATGTCCTATGGCGTTGGAGCAGAGCTCAAAATCAAAAGATCAGGATTCGCAAAAGTAGATTTGCGACCTGTGGTTCATTCAATGGACGCGGAGTGGATAGTTTGGACTTTCAAAACAATAACCTAATTCTTAATGCGGTAGCGAATTACAGAATAAGAATAAAGAAAGACAACTACCTCACGACAACAGCCATTTATGCTTACTACAAACTGTATAATGGTGAAGAAAATCACACCTATCAAAACTTTAACGTCAATCTGCAAGCCTCAGTTAAAGACAAATGGCTTGTAAATGCCAATTACAACCAATATACCAGCACAGATACCGCTATTATTCCCCTTACTGGCTTGGCCGACTTGAGTCTTGAATACATTAGAAATAAGTGGTCTCTTAAAGGAGGAGGAAAGATGGCTGTACCCGGAGAAAATGGAGAACCACTGCAATGGGGATACTTGCTCGGAATCAGAAGTAAACTTTTTAAAAGAACAGAATTAGAATTAACCGCAGAACGCCTGGTTATTGGGGATTTTTATAGCTCCGTTTTACTGGATAACGTTCTGGCTTACCCATACAATTTTAAAGCAATTATAAGCATTCAGATATGATACGGATCATTAAAAAAACGGCCTTCCTTTTGCTTTTGTCGCTGACAGGAGCTCAATATTCCTCTGGTCAAGTAAGCATAAGTAATGCCAACTTATTTCCATTTAATGTTACCAGACAGGCAATGGTTCAAGTGGCTATTATGAGCAATACTTCTCAAGCTCAAATCAGATTGGAAAGTTCGGTAAGCAATGCTTCAGGAGAAGTGCTTTATAAAGTCTCTACAGCACCATTTCAACTAAATATGGGCTTAAACAACGTATCGCTCTCTAAGGTTCAGATAATAGAAGAGAGCTACGGTATGTCGAATCAGGCGAGCTATGTTAAAACCAATCACCGGCTCCCCTCCGGGGCATTTAGTTTCTGTGTAGTAGCAATTCCCATAAGCGGACTGGAGAGTGGAGATGATTATTGTCTGGACATTGATGCAAGTGACAATGAATTTTTATCCCTTGTTTTTCCGAATGATGGAGACACCCTGGACACGGATCGTCCGGTGCTGAATTGGACGCATAGCGAATCTTTTAATTTGTTAACGGAAGGAGAGTTTTTCAAGTTGATTGTGGTTGAGAAAGAAAAAGACCAATCAAATGAGGCTGCAGTAACGACCAACGAACCAGTTTTTCTGAAGAATTATGTTACGCGTCATCAGGTTCCTTATTCCCTGGATGCTAAAAAACTGGAAAAAGGAAAAACCTATGCCTGGCAAGTTCAAAAAATCTCCAGAGGCTCAATCGTAAACAAAACAGAAGCCTGGGAATTCATAATGCGTCCGGAAGAGGAAATAAAGGAACATATGTTCACCACATTAAAAAGAAAACTCGACGGAACATTTTACCATGTGTATAACGACAAAATTTACTTCCGGTTTGATGAAAGATACGCTACTGGCAACCTAAACTGCCGAATTCTCAATGAGAAGCGTCAGGAAATTAAACCGGAAATGGAAAGTACAGAATCCCATTTAAGTAATCAGAAATCTGCAGGATACAATCAATTTATTTTAGATCTGTTGCCCTTCAATCTTGAAAAGGGATTTTACATACTAGAATGCCTTGATGAAAAATCGGAGAAATTTTTACTGAAGTTTTATGTTGGTTAGAATCAAATACATAACAGGGCTGATCATTTTGTTATCCATTAGTGGGTGCTTTAGACTTTCAGAAAACCAATCTGAACCCACCACTCGGGAAGAAGTGAATTCGGTAAAAATGAGTCAGAATTCTGTTGAAGGCATGGTGCCTTTGGCAGTTACAAGCCATGAGGTATTGTCGCCTAGAGACTACGTTTCTTGGGTAAGAAAAGAGGGGAATGGCTTAACCAAAGTGCAGTCGCGGGACCTAATGAGCGTACAATGCACCTATTTGCCACAAGACTATATGGTGTGCATGGAACTTAAGCAATCGGAAATTGACCAACCAACATATGAAGAAACTCTCAAACATTATTCTGGTTCACAGTATTTCAAATTTCGGGTATCAGGTATAAAAGAATCAGACAACCTGACATATCTGATGACCCACATGCAGCATGACATTAAGTTGGTGATTAAGCAGGACACAATTCCGTGTATCGAATATATCTGCGAGCCAATGATTAGCTCAACTGCGCCAATCTCAATCCTGGTGGGATTTGACTTAGAAGAACCCCAGGACATGCAATTAATCATAAAGAATCAGCAGACTCCAATTGAGTTTAACTGGCTTGAAGAAGACATAAAAAACGCTCCAAAACTTAAAAAAGGATGAGTTACCAAGAGAAACTTAGAATTAGACAAATCATTTTGAGGATCACATCCTTAAAAATGGCCATGGTCATGATGCTAACCTCCACATTATTCTTGTGGCCCGAAGAAGCTTCTGCATTAACAGGTGGACCAACTCAACCAGAAGTGAGCAGTTTTTCGCCAGTTGGCACGTCAGATATGGTAGACCCCTTTTCCGGGAATTTTAATTACAACATTCCTCTACTAGATGTTGGTGGCTACCCCATCAACCTGGTGTACAATTCCGGCATTTCTATGGACCAGGAAGCGTCATGGGTTGGACTCGGCTGGAATGTCAACGCAGGAGTCATCAACCGAACGGTAAGAGGGTTGCCAGATGATTTTGACGGAGACACGATTGTGACAACAACAAGCATGAAGCCTATGACGACTTTTGGGCTCACGTATGGAAAGGACTTTGAGTTTTTTGGAATTACCAAGAATGAAGACAATAAAAAAATAGATACCAGCTTACTTGACCTTAATCTTGGCCTGTCGTTGGGCTTTAACTGGAATAATTACACAGGAATTGGTGCAGAAATAGGCTTGAATCCATCATTCTCAGCTGGAGATAAGAACAAAAACGAATACACAGCTGGATTGGGCTTTAACTCAAGCAGTGGAGGAGGTTTGAGTATTCAGCCCTCAGCTTCATTTTCAGGGGCAGAGAGGGAGAATAAATCAGAGTCAAAGTTAAAATCTGTAGCAGGTGGATTTCAAAGTGCATTTAATTCGCGTGAGGGATTAACCGCTTTATCTGTGTCTGGAAATGCGAATATGGCCAGGGCTAAAGAAGGGAAATCACATTTGACCTACAACCTTGGTGGAACCGCAAGTTTCGATTTTGGCCAACCTACCTACACGCCTTCTGCAAACATTTCAAAAAACAGCTTTGGTTTATCAGCAAGCTTTAAAATTGGAGCAGAAGTAATTGGAGCCGATATAGGTCAGAGAATAAGCGGTTATTACAATCGGCAATGGATTGCTAAAACTGACAGAATTGCTCAAAACAGGGCCTATGGTTATTTCAATCTGGAAAATGGACAGAAAGACGATCAGGCGTTATTAGATTTCAATAGAGAAAATGATGGGGCCTATACTTCTGAAACGCCTCTATTACCAATGGCTAACTTAACAAATGATGTGTTTTCCGTATCTGGTCAGGGTGTTGGTGGCAGCTTCAGAGGCTTTAGAAATGATGTAGGTCATGTGTTTGACAACAGCACAGCCACAAACAGTGTTAATGGCAATTTGGGAATAGAGACAGCTACTGGGAATTTAGTTAAAGGCGGGCTTCAGGTTGGAGTTACCTGGTCCAACACTCAAACAGGAAAATGGACTAAAAAGAATGACGCTTTGGCTGCAACCACTCACAGACAAAATAAAGCTTACAAAACCTATGAGCACTACCACCTAAAAGAAGCCAGTGAAAAAAATGTGTCTGCCGATCCCGGTTATATGAGCAGGGTAGGAGGGGTAGACCCCATGCATGTAGATATTTCCAAAGTAGGACTTTTTGGCGCTCAAGCTAAGAGCAAGTTGGTGAACCACAATGGTACAAGACAAACCATTAGCTCGGCAAGCACTTATAGAAATCAGCGCGAAAAACGGAATCAGTTGATGAATGTGCTGCCCAGAGTTAGAGTAAACGAGGGGCACGGACTCAATTTCCTGCCTTCAAATTCCTACGCGAAAACCAACGGTAAAAACCACCATGTGTGTGAAATCACCAATCTGTCTTCAGATGGCAGTCGTTATGTCTATGGACTTCCCGCATACAATACCAAGAAAAAGGAAGTGACCTTTGCAATTGGAGATAAAATTATAGGAACCGGAAGTAACGGTGAATATCCCTATGACCCTGATTGTGCAAACGGTCTTGTGCAGTATGACCCAGGCACCACAGCAACTACAGACAACCCATGGGGTGTAGATCAGTATTATAATTCGGTTGAAACACCAGCCTATGCACATGCCTTCATGTTAACAGCCGTGATTAGCCCTGATTATCAGGATGTAGACGGCGTTAAAGGACCTAGCGACGGAGACTTGGGAAATTACACCAAGTTTCACTACAAACAAGTAGATGACTATAAGTGGCGTGTGCCATTTCAACAGAATAGTGCCCACTATAACGAAGGGCTCAGAAGCGATCAATATGATGACAAAGCCAACTACATCTACGGTGAAAAGGAGCTATGGTATCTGGATTCTATTGTGACCAAAAACTTCATTGCCATATTCCATACCAATGATAGAGAAGATGGCTGTGGTGTAACAGGAGAGCATGGCGGTCTTGAGACCTCAAATCGAATGCAGAAACTGACAAAAATCAGCCTCTATGCCAAACCGGATTACTATGCCAATGGCGTAAACGCCGAGCCGATTAAAGAAGTGCATTTTGAATACAGCTACGAACTGTGTCCGGACGTTCCCAATAACACGGATGCAGATTATGACCACGACGGGGATCCTGCAACAGCAAAACTCACTAATGAACGCGGAAAATTAACCCTCAAAAAAGTCTACTTCACTTATAGAGGATCCCAAAGGGGAAAATACAGTGCGTATGATTTTACGTATGGCGGCGACAACAATTATGCTTACAATATGAAGGCCAATGACAGGTGGGGAACCTATAAGTACAATCCGGTCACAACGGACTGTGATGTGGTCAATGATTCCTTAAACACATCCGATTTCCCATATACAAATCAATTTGATTCAGCCACTCAGGATCTATATGTGTCCGCCTGGTCACTCACGGAAATAGACTTGCCTTCGGGAGGTAAAATCCAGGTAGAGTATGAAAGTGATGACTACGCTTATGTCCAATATAAACAAGCCATGCAAATGTTTAAAATTAAGGGACTTCAGAATGGAAGTGGTAGCGCAGTGTTTTCAGGTGTTCAACCCATAAGCAACGGAACAAATAAAAATTGGAGACTGCTGTTTGAGCTTCAGCCGGGTTATACCAATATATCGGACTATTTCGAGGGTGTTGACAACTTATATTTCAGATGCCTTATGGAGTTTGATGAACCGGGAGGCGGAACAGATGGACGATATGATTTTGTTTCGGGATACGCCAAAATAGACGGCAATAGTTATGGTCAATATGACGCCACAACTGGCTATGTGGATCTTAAGAAAGTCTCATTTAAAGACAATGGCAGTGAAGATTATAGTCCCATAGCACTTGCAGGCATCCAATATGGGCGTTTGCATCTTTCAAGGTTTGTCAATGATCAACCGGCATTGAGTGAAGATGATGGTCTTGGCAAACAAGTTCTTAGTGCTTTTGTGACGTCTATTACGAACTTCAAAGATGGCTTTAAGAATCCCAATAAATCTATTTGGGACAAGGAAAGAGGCACCAAAATAGTACTCAATAAGTCGTGGATTCGCCTCAACAATGTTAACGGTCATAAAAAGGGCGGTGGTCATCGCGTAAAAAGCATCAAAATGGTAGACGAATGGGATGCCATGACCGATAACCAAATGAATGAGTTTACCTACGGTCAGGAATATATCTATGAATTAGAAAATGGTAGATCTTCCGGTGTTGCTGCTTACGAACCGCAGGTGGGTGGAGAAGAAAATCCGTTTAAACAACCAATTACTTATTCGGAGAAAAAGACTTTGGCTCCGGATGCAAGGTTCTACAAGGAAACACCCGTTGGTGAATCATTTTTCCCTTCAGCCAACGTAGGATATAGCAGAGTAGTGATCAAAAATATTGATCACGACAACGTGAAATCCCACGCCACTGGTAAGGTGGTGCATGAGTTTTACACTGCTCGAGATTTTCCCACATTGGTGAGATATACACCTGTAGAGAAGTTTAGGCAGAAATCCCCATCATTCAATATAGTATCCCTTTTAAAGGCTGTTTCGTATGACATGATGACGGCTTCTCAAGGATTTGTAATTGAGTGCAATGATATGCACGGGAAGCAAAAGGCGCAATATGTGTACGCTGAAAATAAATCTACACCGATCACTAGTGTAGAGTACTATTATCAAGACGCACCAAATGGCACACAACGTAGGCTGACAAATCAAGCCAATGTAATTAATGAAGATGGTTCTGTTGCTCAGGCAGAACTGGGTGTCTTTTTCGATATGGCGGTTGACTACAGGGAGTCCAAGAGTAGAACCTTGGCCCCAAACATCAATACGCATGTAGATGCTTTTGTCATTCCTTTTCTTCCGCCAATAGTCGTTCCGATTCCTTCTTGGATCC
Organism: Bacteroidia bacterium; assembly: GCA_030433115.1. Taxonomy (GTDB): domain Bacteria; phylum Bacteroidota; class Bacteroidia; order Flavobacteriales_D; family JAUILH01; genus JAUILH01. The sequence continues at coordinate 44,315 of JAUILH010000006.1, forward strand.
CTCAATTCAACTACGAAAAAACCAGATTCAGATCTGCTACAACCACTAAGGTCATTCAACGTTTTGGAATTCTGGAAAAAGTTGTGGCTACAGACCTGGGCTCCAGGGTAGAGACCAAAAACCTGGCCTATGATGCCGAATCGGGGGAGGTTTTACTAACGCAAACCCAAACCAATTTTGAAGATGCAGTTTACAGCCTAAAATACCCTGCGTATTGGCATTATGATGGCATGGGAATGGCCTATAAAAACATTGGATATGAGGATCAATTGACCTTTGACGCCAATGGAGTTGCAACAGTGAGTGATGCACAAGAATACTATGTGGAAGGAGACGAACTCTTATTGATTGGTCTTAATGACAAGGTCTGGGTGACAGATGTGTCAAGTGGCTCAATCACAGCCTTGAAAACGGATGGTTCTCCGGTGTCTGGGTCATTTTCTAGTGAAGTCATCAGGTCTGGAAGAAGGAATCTGCAAAATTTGCCAATGGCAAGCATCACTACTCGTGAAAACCCACTGAATGCGCTAAAGTCCAATGTTTATGAGAATGTCTTACAAGCCTCTGCTATTGAGTACGGAAATGCCTGGAGAACTTATTGCGAATGTTTTGGATCGGGGAATAATGGTATAGGACCAATTAGCTCTACAAATCCATATGTGCTGGGAACCAAAGGCAACTTCAGACCAAAGTCTTCCTACTTGCACTTATCAGACAGAACTCAAAGTGATTACAACGACAATACCAACATCCGAAAAGACGGCATGTTCAAATCTTACAGACCATTCTACAGATTAAATCCTTCTGGGGAGTGGGAGATTGATAGAAAAGACTGGACATATACGGCAGAGGTGACCGAATTTAGTCCGCTTGGACAAGAACTGGAAAACCAGGATGCGCTGGGTAGATATTCAGCAGCAACCTTTGGTTTCAACCAAACTCTGGCGACTTCTGTTGCGGCCAACGCACAATATAGAGAGATAGGTTTTGATGGTTTTGAAGACTATGATTTTAATCCTTGCGCTGATGGGCATTTCAAATTTATTAAGGACAGCGTTACTATAGACGATTCCGAATCCCATTCCGGAACACATAGTATCAAGGTAAGTAGCGGCAGTCCGGCCACCCTTACCAGACAAATTAGTGACTGGTGTGCACCAACAGCTTGTGCTGTAGACATTGATACCAGCTATGGACAAGATGGATCAGGAAACGATATTCTTACAATTGTACCTACCGGAGGCAATGGAAGCTATCTCGTTAACTGGGATGTGATATCAGGCTCACCAATCATTAACTATACACCATCTGAACATGCCATAATAATGAGACTCACAGGCAGCTATTCGATTACCATTAGCTACAAAGACACTGATGGCTGTGAAGTGATCAAGACAATTTCAATCACTAACGGAGCATTCTCAGAAATTTTATAATTATGAATTACAGAATTTACATAACAATTATAGCTGCACTGGCAAGTCATTTAAGCTGGGGTCAAATCTGTCCAACAAACACCAGTTGTGCTACCGCTCAGAATTTGTGTGAGGCGGACACCGCAGCATGGCAATGTATGCCCTGTAGCATGGGATCGAATCCCGAAATATGGTTTGAGTTCACTGTGAACGCCACAGGAAGCATTCCAATGAATTTCTATGACGCCACAGGGTGGCCGTATGCAAACATTTTCACCGGTTATGAGTTATATGGACCACTACCAAGCCTTCATGATTGTAGCAATTTACCGTCTCCAATAGCATCTTCTACAGATACAGCGGGCTTCTATTTTGCAAATATCACCAGTGGTCACTACTTACTTAAAATCAACGTGCTTGGTTGTGCGGATTCTCTTCAGAAAGTAAAAGTATTTCTGGAAGGCGCTGACCCATTGGTGTGTGCCAACGACTCCGCTTCTTGTGAAAACTGCATTGGCTCCTTTGCGCCAATACCAGGTAAAAAATATGTATTAAGCGCCTGGACCAAAGAAGACAATCCTTCGTTGAGTAAAACAAGCTACACAAACCCCGAAATATATCTTGATTTTCCCTCTGCAAGCACCACACTTGGACCGTTTAATCCCGCAGGAGAAATCATTGATGGTTGGCAAAGAATAGAACAAGAGTTCACGGTTCCGGCTACCGCCAATGAGATTAAACTAAGGCTACAAAGTGCCTCCGGAGACGTGTATTTCGATGACATTAGAATATTTCCTTTTGATGCAAGTATGAAGTCGTATGTCTACGACCCAGTTAATATGCGCTTAGCAGCAGAGTTGGACGAGAGACATTATGCCACCTACTACGAATATGATGAAGAGGGCAAACTAATACGTGTGAAGAAAGAAACCGAAAAAGGCGTGATGACCATCCAGGAAACCCGAAATAACGCTTCAAAATAATAGAGATATGAAACGACTAACTACAAGTATCCTTCTTTTAATAAGTCTGACATCTGGTGCGCAAACAGGCTCTAACATTGATGTTGATGAAATGTCTCAAGTGCTCAAACAAGTTGCAGACAAATATACTGCAATGAGCGATTACAGCTTTAATGTCACATATACTTCATATAAAGGTCACTCAGGGAATGTCATTGCCGATAAATCCAGTGGAGTTTTCAAAAAGTCAGGACAAAAAATGTACGCCAATATCATGGGTATGGAAACGGTTCAGGATGATAAAATTCGAATTCTGACATTGGAGCAGGAAAAGCTGATGTTTGTGTATGAACCAAAGCCCATGGAAGAAACTATGGATATTGATGCTTATTCCAAAGCACTGAATGATGCCTCAAAAATAACTAAAAGGCATTCCGGGTCTCAACAAATCTTTGTCATCTATTTCAAATCATATTCAACACTAGAAAAGATGGTGCTCTACCTGAATGATGACCTGTTTATCACCAAAGTAAAGTTGTTTTATGCAGAAGCTCAATCGTGGGAAGTTGGAAGCGGAGTGACCAAAAGCGCGAAACCAAGACTTGAAATCAATTATAGCAACTTTTCTTTTAGCCCTGTTAAGCCAAACAGTTTTAACACGGCTCAATATGTGACGACAAGTGGAACCTCCTATAAAACCACCAGTCAATACGCCAGATACGAATTAAATAACATGATCCTTTCTAAATAACAGAATCTCATGAGATTAAAATACTTTATTACAGCACTTATTTTGACGGGCAGTTCTGCAGTTGCCTTATCAAATGACATTTCGGTTCACCAAAGAATTGCCGCTTCAAATGGAAATGCCGTTGAAATAGGTAGTGCTGAAGCAGAAAAAACAGTTGAGGTTTTGCCGAAAACAGGAGCATTCAAAGACATCAATCAAAAGGCATTTTTAAGTTTTGGAGTTGATCACAATTATGAAGGTTATCTGGAGGAAGACATGAACGTGAGAGTGGTTGTGCACGTGACACCATACGATAAAAATGACGTGGCGCAAACCGCTTTTGATCAAAGCCTGGAAATAGAGTATAAGCCATTTTCTTTCATCAGTTACCAAGACAAAGACCAGTATATTTTTGAAGAGGCCTATAAATTTGAATTTAGAATCGACTCTGTTTTCATCAATGGAGTATCAGATACGCTTTTACCGGCCAATATGTATGTTGATGGTGATATAACGATTGACAGAACTTATGAGTTTGCCAGCTCTGTTAACACCGTCATTACACCGGACGATTCAGTGATATATCTCAATTGTGATACCCTTGCAGACGAGCTTGAAATCAGGTGGAACACTTTACTAGGTGCTGAAGAATACCAGTTGGAATGGGTGTTCGTGAACGATTATACCGCCACAGAAAATGCGTATTCGGCTACAGGCAAGACCTATAATTTTAGAAACAATAGTACCCGGATATCCACTGCAGAAACATTTTATCGAATTCCACTGGTTTTCGACCATGGCTATGTGTTGTATCGCGTGCGCGCCATAGGGAGGGACACTGCCGATCTGGACAAGAGAATTTTTGGAACCTGGAGTTATGACCAGGATGGTTTAATAACTGACGCAGCCGTAATAAAGTATCACAACACCGTTCCTCACGAAAAGGAAAAAAACTGGCAGCTTACTACCACCTTTGCTGAAGAGGGTAAAAAGAAAGAAGTCATTTCATATTTTGATGGCAGCTTGCGAAACCGTCAGAGTGTTACTCGAATCAACTCAGATAACAACACCATTGTAGGAGAAACAATTTATGACCATCAGGGTCGTCCTGCTGTAAATATATTACCGGTACCAGTACAAACACCTACTTGCGACAGTTCGGGAAATGAAGAAATATCAGCTCTGCAGTTTTACCCAAATTTTAACTTGAACGACAGTGCTCAGGCATACTCACGCCACGACTTTGATTTGGACGATTCTGCAAGTTGGTCGGTCAGTGCCGGTAGCTTAAATGACTCAACTGGTGCATCAAATTATTACTCACCTTCCAATCCCAATAAAACAGCACACCAAGCTTATGTGCCTCAGGCAAACGGCTATCCATTTACCCAGGTAGAATATACACCAGATAATACCGGTAGAATTAAACGCCAGTCCGGAGTAGGAGAAAACTTTAAGTTAGGCTCAGGAAAAGAGACGCAATACTTCTATGGAAAACCAATGCAAATAAAGCTCAACAGATTGTTTGGGTCGGAAGTAGGTTATGCCTCTCACTACAAGAAAAATCTGGTAATTGACCCCAATGGGCAAATCAGTGTAAGTTATTTGGACCAGGAAGGTAGAGTGGTCGCCACGTCACTCGCCGGAGAAGTGCCAGATAATCTGATTGCTTTGACCAGTGAAGAAAATGCAAGTGTAGATTTAACCGCTGATTTATTTGAAAAAGACCCAAACGGCAATAGTTTAACCAATGCAATAGGTCCTGATGGAAAAAGCATTGTATATAACCAGGAATTGCTGGTATCCACAGCAAGTGACTACGAGTTTATTTACTCCATTGATTCGGACACACTGTATGACAGTTGTTTGGTAGACACCATTTGTTTTCATTGTGTGTATGACCTCACATTTATGATTACGGATGCTTGTGGTGATACGATTCCTTCAGACACCATTGTAACGGACACCACCATTGGTTATTTCACAACAGATAGTTTGGGAACCATTCAGTTTAATACGGAGTGCCAGACCCCATCAGGAGTTTCGTATTCCGATACGCTATTGGTGTCTTTAACCCCCGGAAATTATACCATCTCAAAAATCCTGACCCTAAGGGAAGATGCCATAGATTATTACGTTGAAGCCTTTCTGGATTCTGCCAATAACGAATGTGTTAAAACACTCTATGATTTCCAGCAAGACTTTCTTGCCCTGGTGGACACAAGCAGTTGTTATGTAGATTGCGACAGCTGTGAAAGCCAATTAGGCACCAGGGATGACTTTGTATCTCAAGGATTGGGAACGGCTCTGGAGTATGACATTATGTTGGAAGAATGTCAAGCACCTTGTCAGGATATTGATCCGTGTGACGTTGCCAGACAAATGATGCTCGTAGATATGATGCCAGCAGGTCAGTACGGCACGTACTATGATGCCCAAGGGAACATTGATGTGAGCAGTTATAACTTGTCCATCTATTCTTCCAATAACATGCTGTCGGCCACCAATGCCTTGTGGAGCAACCCTTATTTGGAAAAAAATGGCAACACTTATGATTACTTCATAGATGAGCTCGGAGACAGTGCCAAAGTAATACTTCAGAGTGATGGTAGCGGAGGATACGTACCTTCTGTGACAAGTGCTTTATTGGTTCATACCAATGGCAATGGTGATTTCTATACTTATCCTGATAATCTGGCAAATGTGACAGATTTTATTGACCTTTTCCAGGAAAGTTGGGCGCAAAGCTTATTATACTACCACCCGGAATACTGCTATTACAAAACCTGCCTGGAGTATCATGAGGAAGACAGTGATGAGAATACCAGCAATACGTTTGATAACCTCCTTTTAAATACGGAGACCTTTGATGCTGCCATTAATGCTGGAATTATAAAATCTAATTATGCAGCTTTATCTAATCCTGATGACAGATTGGAAGACTTGTTTACTGTTTCCACATCTCATGCATACGACCCATTCGTGACCAGTGGAAATTTTGGTGCCTATGCCAGTGCGTTAGAGACCAAATACGATACCTATGTATCCGGCAGTCCATCTTACAGTATGATAGAAATGGCTGCGGCTACAGTGCGCTGTGGAACAGTTAGCGGATTGGGAGGAAGCTGCACAGATTTTGGAAAAGACATTGCTGGTTATACGGCAGCAGAGAATGACAGTATTCGTGACCTTGAATGGCAAACTTTCAAAGCCATGTATCAGGGCGAAAAACGAACTCAGCAAAATGGATATGCACATGAAGACGCCATTGCCAACAAATGCTATAACGGGTGTATTGGACAGGTGCCATTCCATATCCACGCCAATGGCTTTTACGGATCTCCAGGAAACGGTTGGCTCAACAATGCTTTTTACGACAATGACCAACCGTGTTCTGTAAGCAACTATCATTTGTACAAAACCAAAGCCAAGCGCTTTCCTGATACAGAAGATATTCCCGGATATAATTCTAATGCAAGCAATCAAACCAACTACAATACAGCATCAAGTGAAAGTTTTATGCAAACCGGAGTGTGTCCAACCGCAACAAACCTTGAACAGTTTTTAACTGAACTATCTGCACACGATACTTTAACAGACAATCATCAACTTATTGGGGCATATGGTACTTGGGCTGGCTTATATTATTCGATTTATGGATTTGATAATCCAGCACCTCAAGTGTACTGGGACACCCTCTCTTCTGATTTAACTCTGGATGTGACTCTATTAGACTCTACAACTTCAGATACGCTTTGTAAGATGGGTCTGGATGCTACCGGAGTACTTACAGATTGGGATGATGTGCAGGCCTTCACAAACATTAATCCAACCGGATTCGATGGCGATTACTATAATTTCACAGTCATTGTTGAACATGATAGCAGTGGTACCACCTTGTATGATACAATTCCGGGCTACACGTGTATGAACATAGAGTGTTGTTTGTTTGAAACACCTTGCTCTGCAAACCAGTTGGCTGCTGACTTACAGAATTTGATGTCTGCTCTGGCTTCAGATGATGAACTGCAGTCAATAAGTTTTGCTTATGGTCTGGATAATGACTATGCTAACACGGAAAGCCTTGTGATCAATAATCATGTGTCCGGTTCGCACAGTACTTTAAAGTGGGATTACAACTCATCCGATGACATATATGAAATAAGAAGTGCAAATGATACGCTTTGCCTGGAGATAACAGGTAAAACCCCTTCGTCATTTAGTAACTACACGGACATTTGGTATTTCGACAATTTTTTGAGTGCTACAGAACACTACTTTACTGTAGAAGGTTACGATTCAACGGGAACTTTGTTGGTGACACTAGAGGGACAAGCATTCGTAAAAACGGCTACTGATACTATACCTGTTTCTTTGGGAGATTGTGATCTAAAATCAATCCAATGTGCTACAGTGGCTCATGGAATACGAGAAGATTTAGAGAACTTACTTCATGAAAGTTTATTGGCGAATCCATTTTCGAGTAACATCAACTTTTATAACAGTATTTATATCACTGATAATTTTAGTGATGCCTTTGGCTTCAATGCGGCTGAGTCTTCCAGCAGCGAAGACACGATTACCGTGGATTCTGTTTTCTATGATAGTCTGCATATTGCTTTGACTCCTTCCGGAGAAGGAAGAACAGACACGCTGTGTAATTTATATCTATCAATCTCTTCTGATACTGCACAACACCTTCAATTTGAAGATTTAACGAACCTGGGCCCCCTGGTGGCAACAGGCACTCCCGGTTTTGATGGCAACTTCTATGACTTCTACATGTTGGCGGACTTTAGCTACATGATTGGAGAGACCATTTATACCGCTTCAGATACGGTTTGGGGAAGCTCAGCTTGTTTATCGCTTCAAAACTGTGACCTGTGCGATTCGGTGGTAAGTCCACCGGATACGATCATCTATCCTAATGAAGACGCTGTGCTCATGACCCAAAGTCAGAGCAAGGACTGCGAATCAGATCACGGAACTTACTTACAGGCAATTACAACATACAACACCTACGTAACGAATAACAGCCTAAACTGGCCTGAGGCGGATACCACTTACACCCAGTCCGAAATGACTTTCCTCAATTATTGTGGATGTGTAGATCGCTTTGATAAATATGTGAGCAGCCTAACGGATGGTTTTGGAGAAGACCCCGATAGTGCCGACATAGTGCCCTATTTGGATCTTGCAGCACATTGTCCAAAACCGCCTTGTCAACCTTACATTCCAGTAACAGACACCATAGAGAATATTTATGTGGATTATGTCAATCCTTGTGTGGAGGACCTCATGAACACCGCCATGTTAAATGCTGAGATAGCCTACCAAAATTACCTGGATAGCATGGCTTCTATTGCAGCAGATCAATACCAAACCCACTGTATAGGGGCTGTCGAAAACCTGAATGCCAGCTTTTCAGACAAGGAATACCACTTCACGCTGTATTATTACGATCAGGCAGGAAACCTGGTAAAAACGGTTCCACCAGAAGGCGTTCAGCTCCTTGACGACTTAACGGCCGATGGAGACAGCTTGTCTCAATTAATTGCTAACGACAGGTTTTATGGCACGCATTCCATATACACTTCCCATAGGTTAGCCACTACTTACACCTATAATTCATTAAACCAATTGGTTAAACAAAGCCTGCCAGATCACAATAAAATGGATGTTTTTGACATGTCTTTGAGCAGTGGTTTGGACAATGGTATGACCATCGAAAGTGTACAGTTCGTGAACTCAGCAAGAGGTTACTTGGCGGGCTGGAAAATTGAGGGCAATGATACGCTCGGCTTAGCTTACAAATCTGATGATGGGGGTAAAACCTGGCAAAGATTGCGTAACACAGTAGCAGAAGATTTAAATAAAGTGAACAGCTTCAATGATGTGGCATATGCCGTTGGAAACAGAGGTGTTTTGCTGAAGTCTTCTGATGCCGGTATGTCGTGGAACATGATTGACTTGTATGGACTCAATGTGACTGAAGATTTGAATGATGTGGCTTTGTCAAGCACCACAAGCGGATTGATTGTTGGAGATGGTGGCAGGTTAATCAGTCTTCAAAGTAGCGGTCTGTCTTCTATTTCTCCCACTGTTACCAACGCGAGTTATCCAATTAACTCGGATGATGATGTGCTATCAGTTAAGCGTATTGGAACAACCTATTACATCTCGGTATGGCATACACCGGCAAGCGGAGACGGCTTTGGACTCATGTACAAAAGTGCAGACACTACCGGCAACCACTGGATTCCATTAATTGATGTGCAAGGACCTGGTTACAACGACATAGATTTTGTAGACGCTAATACCGCATACGCTGTTGGAGACCAGGGGAGCGTTTACCAAACCATAGATGCGGGCGACAATTGGTATGTAGTTGACAACTATTTAACCGATAATTTGTCAAAAGTCTTTTTTATGGATGCCAACAACGGAATTGTATTGGCAGACAGTTTGGCTTCTTACGGCAAGCTAATGGCAACCAACGATGGTGGCAACACCTGGTACAGATTAAACACTTATGGCCAGTATTACAGCAATTTCCATGTGTATTATGAGGATGGTTCTTATGGTGCCAAATTGGCTTTGGTTGGTCCTGATGCTGCAGTGGCCAGACTCATCATGCAGAACAATACAGGCTTTGGTGTGATTCCTCTCGATGATATTTCTGCCTCAGTTGATTTTACAGGTGTTTGGGCAAAAGAATCGAACAACAAACTATTCTTAATGGCGGCAGGAAATGCAGCGAACATTTATTTCACCAGAGATGCAGAAGCTTCTGTTACGCCATGGTCATCAGACAACGTAGGGGTGTCAAATATTGTTGAGATCAAAGCTGATTCAGTAAGTGCCGTATTTACCGGAACAGCTATGGATAACAACGGAAAATTGTATGGTTTTACGCTGGATGCAGATCCCGGCACTACCAGTAATACATTTACCTGGGGCGCCTTTACAACACCAACAGCGGGTAACCAGGAGTTTTCTGCCCTCGAGAACGATCCCGATAATAGCAGATTGCTTGCCTACAATCAACAAGACAATAAACTGTATACCATCTCTCCTTCTGGTGCCAGTTTGGTAACAAGTGCTTCAGACAATGGTGTGGTAACGGCTGGTCTGGCGTCATTGGATCAATATACCGCCATTGCTGTTGATGAAAACGGAAGCGGGCTGGTAAGTGGTCCAACAGGTTATTTAACACACGCTTCTGAGTCGGCTGGAAGCTATACCTGGTCAGAGCAAAAAACAAACATTCGTCCACAAGCCATTAACGACATGGCACTGGTTGAAAATGATCAGTTATGGGCCGTTGGAGAACGCGCAACTCTGTTAAGGCATGATACCACATCAAATGCTCTTTATCTCCAGCTTGCGGAAACTAAAGACAACTGGAATGCCATAGCCTACTCCGGTGTGGACTCAAGTATCGTAGTAGGAGATAGTGGGGCCATTCTAAGAGTTTACCGTTCGGGAGGCAATTTTGCTTTCACAAACATTGCTTCAAACACAACTTCAGATTTATATGATGTGGTAGTGGATGCCAGTACTTACACGGCTTATGTTGCCGGAGAAGGGAACCAAACCAGGATGACCTCTAATAACCTCAATACTGCTACGCCGAGCTTCAGTGTGATGTTTGGAACAGCCTTAAACAATACCGGGCTCTCTTTATTTGTTGGAGCGAATAGCCGCATCAATTTTGGAGCCGGGCAGTCTGTAGTGCCCACATGGCAGGTATTCCCACACGCCTTAACCGATCTGCATTTTTCAAATGCCCAAAACGGCTATGTAATTGGCGATCATTATACCGTGAGATATACAAACGATGGCGGACAAACCTGGCAATCTGTAATTCCTGACAATGGCTTTGGGTCCGGAGTACCAGAGCTCAATACCGTGTGGAATACATCTGCGGCAACCGCTTATGTAGGTGGAAACGACAATTATATCGCTACAACAAACGGTACAGAATCTACCGAATCAGGCATTACCTTGCCGGGTGGTTATGGTGCCGGAATTGACTTCAATGACATCACCTTTGTTGACAGTGATACTGCCTTCATGGTAGGGGGAGATACTGATGGACAAGCCTTAATATCTGTGGATGGAGGTGCTAATTGGACCAGCGTTTCGGGAGCTATTGGAGAAGTCCTCCACACGGTACATGGTTTCACCAGAAACAACACATTTATTGCAGGTGGAGAGAATGGTCAGGTAGCCTATTTCGATGGAACCAGCATGCTTGAATCGGGCTACCAACCAGTTGCCAGCTTCACAGGAACCATCAACGACATTTATTTCCATGATGACATTACAGGTTATTTGGTGGGAGATAATGGAGAAATTCACCGATCAATAAACGGAAGCCTCAACACCAATGGACTATTAAGTAGTATTAATTGGCTTGAAAAAGGGACAAATGATGGCGGCTTGCTCAACCAAACCACGGAAGGTGACAAGAATATTAATGCCATTGATTTTGCCGAGCGATTTAACGGGTTTATTGGAGGAAGCTATGCCAGCGGTTCACCAGACGTGTATGCCAGATTACTTAACGATGAAAGCAATGAATATTCTACCTATTTCTGGTATGATAAACTGGGCAGAATAGTGGTGTCTCAAAACAGCAGACAGTTTAACGCAGACACCGTTCGCTACAGTTATACCAGATACGATGAGCTTGGAAGAGTTGTGGAGGCAGGTGAAAAATTAGAAAACACCACAGACACTGTCTTCACAAGTATTTTTGGGGAAGTCATCAACGGACATTACAACCCCAATGTCATCAACGATACCTTGTTGTCTGCCTGGATTGAAGCCCCATCCGGCAGAAGACAGGAAGTGACCCATAGTTACTATGATGTTGCCATTAATGCTCTATCGGACACCTTGCCATCAGGGTTTGCTCAGAACAACTTGAGAAAGAGAATTGCCACTGTGATGTACGAAAAAGTGCTGGACAACGACACCACTACCTACGACCACGCGACACACTACAGTTACGACATTCATGGCAACGTGGAGACCTTGATTCAAGACAACAGAAACTCCGGCATTGCGGCTCAACGTTTTAAACGCATGGATTATGAGTACGATTTGATTTCGGGTAATGTCCATAAAGTGGCGTATCAGGCCGACTCTGCGGATGCCTGGTACCACAAGTACGACTATGATGCTGATAACCGCATTTTACATGCTTATACCTCAATAGACGACATCAACTACGACATGGACGCCAAGTACATTTACTACGACCATGGTCCGCTTGCCAGAGTTGAACTGGGTGAAAATAATGTGCAGGGAATGGATTATGCCTACACACTTCAAGGTTGGTTAAAAGCAGTGAATAGCGATAAATTAAATCCGCTGAACGACATAGGGCATGATGGTCATTTGCTAGACACCACCAATGTGAATGGAAGCTTTGCCGTAGACGCCATGGGTTACTCCTTGAGCTATTACCAGGGAGACTATGCCAGCATAGATACGGCAGTTTGGCAGGACACGGCTACCAGATTCTTATCGGCAACCAACCATGCCGCATACATGCACGACAGAAAAGACCTTTACAATGGCAATATTGGGAGCATGATTACCACCATTGCTTATGAAACCAACATCAATACACCATTGGAGTTTGGTATGGATGTGAGGCCACAGGCTACTGCATACAGGTACGATCAATTGAACCGATTATCATCGGCAAAAGCTTACAACAACTTCTGTTCAACCAATAACAAATGGATAGAAACACACGCCTACAAAGGGTTATACGAAAACCGGTTTACCTATGAAGCCAATGGAAACATCCTCACACAACTGAGACGTGACTACAGAACTAAGACCATCGATAGCCTGAACTACGAATACGCCAGAAATGCCGAAGGGCAACTCGTTCAAAACAGATTATACCATGTGGATGATGCTGTGTTGCCAGGCGACTTTTCAGACGACATAGATGACATGGGCACTTTTGAGGACAATGTGAACCTGATTAACAATGGTAGCAACAACTACCGTTACGACGACATAGGCCAGCTCATACAAGACAGTCAGGAGGGCATAGACACCATTATTTGGCGCGTAGATGGAAAAATTAAAGCCATTTACAGAACAGCATCTGCTGGGAAGTCAGACAAGAAAAGTTTGACCTTTGATTATGATGCCATGGGCAACCGCATTGCCAAACATGTGTACTCAACCGACACGGCAGACGGCGGACCAGATAGTTGGATGAAATCCGTATACTACAGCAGAGATGCGCAAGGCAATGTAATGAGTGTTTACGAATACAAAGAAGATCCGCTCACCGCAGCAGTCAACTACACACTCACGGAAAGAGATATCTACGGCTCATCTAGAGTAGGGCTTCACAAAGAAAGCATTGAAATGATTGGAGCCACAACAGATGCAACAAACGCCTACCACAGAATAGGTGACAAAAACTATGAACTGAGCAACCACCTGGGCAATGTCCTGGCTACGGTGAGTGATAAGAAGATCAACACCTATCAATTGAACATTTTGGAACGCTTCAATACCACAGCAGACTCTACTGAATTTGACCAATGGGAGCTTCTTGGAAGCGCCACTAAGAATATTGACAATGGGTATTTGGAAGTGATTCCTGGCGCTAAGGGAGATGGTGTTAAACGTTTCCTAAAGACCAGAAAAGGGAAAGCCTACGAGTTTTCTATGGATCATGGTTTCCCTAATTCTACTGACTTGACATTGATTCAGATTTATGATATGGTATCAGGAGATACGATTCACGCAATCAGACGAATTAATAGTCCCAGTTCTAAGGCATATTGTGCAGACTTTATCGCGCTTAGCGACAGTACAGAGATCTACATAACTGCCAACACCAGTGCGTTTACTTTCAATTTCGACAACTTCTATTTGAGACGACGAAACCTCAATGATTTAAGATACCATATAGACAGGTTTGAAGACAGCACAGATATTTGCAAATGGTCGTATGGCGGAACGGTGGCACAAACTCTGGATACAGGATGGCTTAAAGTTGAAGTAGACAATCAATATGAGGCCACAGGCAGATGGTTTACAACCGTTCCCGGACATACTTACAACATTGACTTTGATTTGGATTTGGGAACCTGCACAGAAGTGGAGGTAAGGCCTGAAGATTTCACCAACTTCCCCCATACTAATTTAACAGGCTATTCATATACCACTGGTGGGCATAAAAGCTTCTGGTTTGTTGCAACAGGTCGTACTCATAGACTCCGCTTTCATAAACTTGGCAACCATGGCAGCACCACGCATTATTTCTTAGACAATGTTGAAATTAGAGATAATAATTATTACCCATACTGCGAAGGCGTCTTTGCCACAGAGTTTACAGAGTCAGACCCGGATGATTTGGCAGACACCGTGAACTGGACGGCCGTTAACGGAGCGAGCTTTGAGTTGGAGGATGATAAGTTGCAGGTGAGTACAGATGCTATTGATGAAGGAATAGAGCGCGTTTTTGTCGTGAACAGGGGGCGCCCACATAAATTGAAGCTATTCTTTGCATCAGACTTTGCCTCTGCATCTATGTTAGTGCGTATTTATGATGCCAATACTGGAACATACCTGGCTCGCGGATCTTATACCAATGGTGTTCCGGAGAGGCCTATTTCTTTTTATCCTGCTGCAGATTCAATCAGAATAGAAATTGTAGCCACGAACGCAAGCTCTTTTGATTGGACAGTAGACAACTTTGAACTTGTAGAACGAGACTATATGCCTATAGTGGCCGACTTTGAACCCAATCCAAAATCAGCTGAAGAGCTTACCGACTGGCATGTGAATTTGGGCTATTTAACAGCCACCCCAGATGAGGGAAGAATTAAAGTTGAGACTGAATACACCAATCAAACCTTCGCCAGAATTTTTTGGTGTAAACCATACCACACCTACCGTGTAAAGTTTAATATGGATAAGGGCAATACAGCCGGTGTAAGAGCAAGAATTACCACCTACACACCAAGCTTGTCGCCAAGCACACTGCACAACGTAACTTATACCGTAGATGGCGATCATGAATTCACGTTTTCACCACCGAGTACTATTTCCAGAATGGTTCAACTGCTATTCTATAAGAGCGGAGGAAATGGCACCATGCAACACTACTATTTGGATGACATCATCATAGAAGACATCACCGACACCCTGTTTAGTCCAGACCACAACGACATCATTGCAAGCAGTTACCCAAGCATCCACAGTGCTGTAGATTACAGCCCCTTTGGTGTGCAGTTGGATGGCAGAACCTATAATTTAGTCGCGGATGCCGTAGAGGCCATAGAACCAGACTATCGTTGGGACTTGATGGATGCAGATTTATCAGAAGACAATGGTTCTGGTTATGATATGACTGCCAATGGTGGAGCTTTGGATACTTTGGATAGATGTGGTAATTCTAAAAGCGCCTACTACTTGGATGGTGTGGACGATTATTTGGAAATAACAGATCAGGTGGCATTTACCCCAGGAGCAGATGACTTTAGTGTGAGTATTTGGGTGAAGAAGTTGAGTGCTACGGTGAGTTATGCTGGCAATGTAGCTGTGAGTAAGTGGAACACCGGAGGCACACCGGGCACCAATGAATGGAGCTTGGGTATGAGTAGTGGCGCAAGCGGAGCAGATCCTGGCGGATTCTCGATCGAATCTGGAAGTACAAGTTACAGAGCCGAAGGTTTATCCCCAGTGAATCTGAATGAATGGTACCATCTGGTTGGCGTTAGAGATGGCGATTATATCAAGTACTTTATAAATGGTGAACTACAAAGTCAGACTTATGTTGGTACGGCCAGCGTTAATGACATTTCTGGTATGGACATGTACTTTGGAAAACGCCAAAACAATGGCAATGGGCACATGGTATTGGACGATTTTGCTTATTTTAGAAGAGCCTTAAGCCAAAGTGAAGTGAAAAGTATGTTCGACCATAGCAGTTGTAATTTTGAGGGGGGACCAGCGGGTTGCAGCTATGTATATACTGGGTATGATGAGGTAATTACAGAGACAGTTACTAACCATTTAGATGTATCAGGGGTAGATGATCATGTGAGAGCGGGAGGAGGTAATAGAAACATTACCAATGAAGTGACCCTTGAAGCCTGGATAAGAGCGGACTATGTAGTTTCTGCTGCCGGGACTTTCTTTAATAAGTATGGTGACGTTGGTGGCGGCAACTACAGAGGTTACCACCTCTTCTACAATGGTGGCCGGGTAAGATTTGCTGGTGTCAATGGCTCAGATGGTTACAAATCTACCGCATACTCAGACACCATAGCCGATGGTTTATGGCACCATGTGGTTGGTGTAGTAGATAGCAACGACACCTGGAGTTTGTATTTAGATGGTGTATTAGTAGACTACACAGATTACACCCTGACAACAGGAGACCTTACAAATCCAGGGGTACTTCAGATAGGCGATGGGACCTTCTCGAATGATGATTTTAATGGAGAGATGAAACACGCCTCTATATGGAATAGAGCCAGAACAGCCCAGGAAGTGTTAAATGACTATACATCTGTTCATCCAACAGGAACGGAGGCTAATTTAATGGGTTATTTTCCATTGGATGAAGGCACGGGCACAACAGCCTATGATTTGTCTTCGACTGGAGCAGACGGGACATTCTCAGGAAGTCCAACCTGGACAACCGATACTTTGGTTGATACAACGTATGTTCCTAATGACTCGGTGAAGGTGAGCGGTGCTGTGACTTATAGATACGGATTCCAGGGACAGGAAAAAGACAACGAACTCAAAGGTGAGGGATTATCTATCAACTACAAGTATAGAATGCATGATCCTAGGCTGGGGAGGTTCTTTGCGGTGGATCCTTTGTTTAGAGAATATCCAAACCTGTCTAGTTATCATTTTGTTAGCAATGACCCTATAAGTGGTGTTGAAGTTGATGGCAGATGGTGGAGAAAACATAGGAAGACAGCCACAGGTAGAAATGCAGCAACTATAAATAGTTTGTACGGACCATTTAAAATGGTTATTAATGATCCAGCTGAAATAGAGGGACTAGATAATCTGTCAATGATACCTTATGCCGGTTTATTGAGTACTGCCAATAAGTATAAGGCAATTTATGACGACCCTTCCTTAGAGATGTCTAAATTTGATTATCTCAGTGTGGTTGGAGGAGCTTATTTTAAAGGTACAAGGAAGATAATAAAGTCTCTTACAAAACTTAGTAAGGCCTCAAGAACTGCTCTTGGTATTAGTGAAAAGACTTTTGAAGTTATGGGATATGTGTCGAGTGTGGATGAGCAATATCGAGAAATTGCCTATGAAACTTTTACTGCGAGGACTCTTGCCGATTACGAAGAAGTGATTGATGGGAAAAGCTATAAAATAGGCTATGTCAATGAGGACAAAAGTGGTTATGTTGATGGGTTTACAATTAATAAAGACTACTATGACGCAAAGTTTTCTGAGCAACACACAAAATTCTCAAAAGAAATAAATGGAATTACTGATGAAGAATTTGAAAAGAAACTTGATGAAGAATATCCTTATAGGCTTGTTTACATGGATAGGCAAGACTATATAAACAGAAAATCAAAAGAAGCTGTTGAAAAACACTTTTATTCTCGTCTGGAGCTAACCAAATGCTCTCTTAAAGAAAATGTGGATAAAGCAATAATTAAATATCTTAAGTCAAAGACAAACTCAAATAATTCAACTGAAAATGAATAGAATAGTCAAGATAGTAATACTAATTACTTTTTGTTCTTGTTCAAATGATCAATCTGAAAATGGAGGACAATCGCAAGAAAGGAATCGTAAGGAGATTGCCGTTAAACTATATCAGAACAGGATAGTTGGAAGTCATGGTATGAATCAAGATAGAATTGTTTTTGAAAAGAATAATGTAATGATAGACTGTGTGAAAATTCACAGCAAAGATTCATTGACTCTTCTCAGCAAGTTCATTATAGACGATTCCCTAAGCATTTCAGCAGAATCTGTGATTAGGGATTTTGGTGTGGAATGGATTGTTCAAGATATGCGATACTTTGATACTGTGAGTTTATCAAAGACTATCATAGTAAGGGACTAGAGTCAGGGAGTCCCCCCGCTAGCGCAAGCTTGTAGCTTGTGCTCTTATCAATTCTAAACAGAGCATAAAATAGAAAGGTTGTACCTTTCGGCCAGTGAGCAGTAAATACAAAATAAACAATCCAGACGGCATCTACTTTATAAGCTTTGCAACAGTTGGATGGATAGATGTATTTACCAGAAAAGCTTACAAGGATATACTGGTAGATAGCTTAGAGTATTGTCAAAAAGAAAAGGGTTTAGAGCTGTATAGTTGGTGTATAATGAGCAATCATGTTCACTTAATAGCCAAAAGTAAAACAGGTGATTTAAGCGGCACATTAAGAGATCTGAAACGACATACCAGTAAAACCATTATAGAGGCCATTAAAAACCATCCACAAGAGTCTAGGCGCGAATGGAAGTCACATTCCAATTGTCACCTAAACCACATAACCGATTGATAATGAGCAACAATTATTTTGAAAACCCTCAAATTTCAGGGGTGTTTGGGCCTCATTGGTGTAAAGAAAGTCTCTTAGAAGCGCTTAAAACGAGTATTAAAAACCTCATGTTCCAATTGTCAGTCACATTCCAATTGTCACCTAAACCACATAACCGATTGATAATGAGCAACAATTATTTTGAAAACCCTCAAATTTCGGGGGTGTTTGGGTCTCATTTGTGTAAAGAAAGTCTCTTAGAAGCGTTTAAAACGAGTATTAAAAACCTCCTGTTCCAATTGTCACCTGGCAATTTTAAAATGAAAGGATATTTGCTGAAAAAGTGTAACTTGTGTTGTGTAAAAACGTAATAAAAAATGAGACTTCTTATGGCTAACTACAGCACAATGTTATGGAGTCTGCCAGGGATAGAACGGCCTGTTTGAGCTCTTTTTTGAGCAACAAAAAAAGCGAGTAGTGATAGCCCGACCCCAAATGAGACAAACTAGCGGAACATATGATTTTTATGGGGTGGCAGCCAAAGAAAGAGCCCTAAGCCAAAGTGAAGTGAAAAGTATGTTTGAACATAGTAGTTGTAATTTTGAGGGGGGACCAGCAGGTTGCAGCTATGTATATACCGGGTATGATGAGGTAATTACAGAGACAGTTACTAACCATTTAGATGTATCAGGGGTAGATGACCACGTGAGAGCTGGTACAGGTAATAGAAATGTAAGTGATGAAGTAACAGTAGAGGCCTGGGTGAGGACGGAAGACTTAAATACAACAACAGGTACCTTTGTGGCCAAATACCAATATGTTGGCGGCCCCGCCATAGCCAAGGGTTACTACTTGTATATGAAGAACGGAAAAGTGGGTCTTGGAGGAAGAAACACCAGTGATGGCGTTGGTAAAGTTACGGGTACTTCCGATACGATTTCAGATGGTAATTGGCACCATGTAGTGGGTGTTATAGATACCAATGATACCTGGCGCTTATATGTAGATGGTTCATTGGTGTCACAGGTAGACTACAACGGGGTCAATTTGGATTTGACCAACAGCGATCATTTGAGAATAGGTGATGGTCATTTTAGCAACGATGATTTTGAAGGAGAGATCAAGGAGGTGTCTATCTGGAATCGGGCCAAAAGTGCATTGGAGGTTTTGAATGATTATGCTTCAGGTAGCTTTACAGGAACAGAAGCTAATTTGATGGGTTACTTCCCGTTGGATGAGGGGACAGGTAGTACAGCCTATGATTTGTCTGTAGCGGGTGCAGATGGTACGTTCTATAACAGTCCAACCTGGACAACGGATACATTGGTTGACACGACTTATGTTCCTAATGACTCGGTGAAGGTGAGTGGGGCTGTGAGTTATAGATATGGATTCCAGGGGCAAGAGCGTGATAACGAGATAAAGGGAGACGGAAACAGTTATAATTATAAGTATAGGATGCATGATCCAAGGTTGGGGAGGTTTTTTGCGGTGGATCCGTTGTATAAGGACTATCCGGAATTAACACCTTATCAGTTTGCTGCCAATCAAGTAATACATGCTGTTGAACTTGAGGGACTGGAAAACTCAAATTATATCTCTCCGTTTGGAGAGCCTACTATGTGGGATGGGTATCAGGAACCAATAAACCCCACAACACTTATTAATCCTAGTACAATTGATTTTTGGAGTGATACATGGGTGGGGAGGTTTATGGTGTCAGCGGTAAAACATCAGTAAGGACTGTAAACAAATTAGCTACACCTAGTGGTCAAGCAGAATTGACTATTGAAACTGGTCAAGGAGTTATAACCACAGTTGAAGTGATGTATACCTACTATGACATGATGTTTAATGAGGGTAGGAACACTACATATGATGATATCAAACAAGGCAGTGTTTGGCTTAATTCATTTGATTTGACCAATCCTGAAACAGCAGGAAGTTTTGCAGCTAACTTTTTTATGTTTGGAGGAGGAAATTGGCTCAGGGGATTGACTATTAAGCCAAAACTTCCACCTAAAGGTGGTGTCCTGAAATATGAGCCACCTGTGACAAATGAAATTTATAAAAGACCTAACAATGCAACAACACCTACCCAAAGAGCTTCAGTACAGAATCAGCCTTGTGTAGATTGTGGTGCAACAGGGCAAAAGAATGTTGCGGATCACAAAACTCCACTGGTAAAGGAACATTATGAAACAGGAACAATAGATTTAGAACGCATGAAATCTGTTGATGCTGTTCAGCCCCAGTGTCCATCATGTTCAGCGAAACAAGGTGCTTCAATGAGTAGTTATTCAAAAGCAATGAAAAGTGTTATTGAAAAAAGGACAAATTCAGGAGGAGAACAGTAATTATAATTAACTTAGTAAGATGCCAAATCAATCAGTTGAACAGTTAGAAATTTGTCAAAAGTATGGGTCAAGATTTGATCTACCCCCAAGTCATTATAAGTTAGGGGTGTCAAGAAATGTTCAATTAGACATTTACCCAATTCATGGACTCAGGCATCCTGTAGATGGAGACACTTCAGGATGGTATATTTGGTCTGGTGAATATTCCGAAGAGGCAGACTTCTTTTTGCCATTGCACATACATCATATTAATGAATGGAATCCATTGATCGAGAAATATCTGGCACTTGAACCTGGCTGGAGGTTCCTAATAGCCCATGGACATGAGGATGTCTGGTTTGATGAAAAGCTTCTGAATATATAGGATAACCAAACTAACCAGTCACATTCCAATTGTCCCCAAACAGTCACATTCCAATTGTCACCT